>JAWOEL010000030.1:0-29844 GCA_046482735.1 Bacteroidales bacterium
CCAGGACAAACGCAATAACTCCCCCTTCAGCGGCAAGCTCGATGTAGTCGTTGTGGGCGTGTTTGACAAAATTATCTTCAGAAATACTCTGATAAAACGGATAAATATCCCCGAATGTGCCGAAGCCGGCGCCTGTCAACTTGAAATCCCGGGTCAGGTTCAGCCCGTCACGCCAGTAATTCAGCCTTCCGTTTGTAAAGCTGTTTTGTTCATTCTGGAGCTCGGCAAATCTCTCAAACACGGGGTTCCATCCGAACCAGGATACTGACAAAACCAACAAAACAGTCACCAGGAACACCAGTACTGTTCCTTTCCTGGTCATTTGCCTTTTGGCTAACAGGAACACGAAAATCAATAAAGACAGACCTGCACTGATCCCGGACGCCGGACTTAATCCGATATCGCCCGTAAGTGCAGACGTTGGTACATTTGAAATTAAGGAACCTGCTAAGATTATATAATTCGATGTTGAACCTACATTAATTGTTTCTTGCTCTTCGGTTTGAGGCACTATCACATTTGTTTCTTCGGGTATTATTACCGGTTCACTGTCGTCTTTGTCATTACAAGACGAAAAAACAAGTGCCATAATAAAGAACGGAATAACTGTATTTATTTTCATACTAATATGGTTTAATAGGTGAAAGAATTTTCACACTGTAAAGATGGCACTCTTACAAACAAAGTTTGTTACACACCACTCAAAGCATGTTACATATATTACAGATTTTCGAATCACCACAAAAAACCGCACTTGCAAGATCATATTATAACATAAAAAAAGACCGGTTTTACCCGGCCTTTACAGAAAAAAGAAATTGAATAAAATAAACCAAAATTCGATGTAATTGTAATAATTCAGAATCGTTGACAATTCAGAATATTAATCAATCGTAAAATTTTTCAATGCCAAACCGAGTTCATTCATATCATCGTAAAATTCATTTTTAAACGATACCCATTCCTCTTTTTTATCAGTTGTATAAGTAGTCATTTGCTCTCTCAGCTCATTAGTTTTTTGTTCCAAATCTGAAATTTTTTCTTTATATTCTGTTTGAAGTTTGCTATTACTTGACTCAATTTTTCTGTTGATTTCATCAATTTGTTTTTCATATGCAGTTATGTTTTTATTTGTTTCCTCCTTGAATAATTCTACCTCAGCAACATATTCTTTCTCTGCCAATTTCAAATCTTTTTGAGACTCAACAACCTTTTCCTGTGCATTTTTCACTTTTTCTTCAGAAGAATTACAACTCACAAGCAGTAGTACAAATAGTGCTATTGATACACGTATTAAAATACGAGAATTCTGTAGAATATGTATGTATTGTATATATTTCATGTTATTGAATTTATGTAGTTTTATGAAATACAAATATAGCAGTGCTTTGAGCAAACAATGTTATACATTTTCCTTAAATATTTACATATTTCACAGATATATACGAGCTGTATAAAGAGAAGTCATACGTTAGCAATCCCTATTTGGAACCCTGATTTATCAAAAAAATACCTGCTAATTCTAATCCTGTCATATCTATTTTTCCGAATAAACATATATAAAAACAGCTCTGCATAAGCCAAAATTCTACATTTTTTTACTTCTATATTAATTAACAATGTGATTTTTTGAGCATTCATGATGTACACAAAACAGAAAAAGAAGTGGTATAAACACAAATGAAAAAAACAGGAGGTCTGTAAGCCGGATTCTGTTCCTGCCGCAGCAGAATTTCCATCATTTATCTACGCAACCTACCCTCCAACATCAGGCGGGCAACCTTCAAGCGTTGGTATACATGGTCTTGCAACTCGTAAGTGGCACGGCTGCTGCAATCACTTGCAACACCGGTGAGCTCTTACCTCACCTTCTCACCTTTACTCACACACGCAGTGCAAGCAGTTATTTTCTTCTGCCATACTATACCCTCACGGATATCTGTTCTTTCAACAGTACGATGCCCTGCGTTGTCCGGACTTTCCTCTCTGTTTTGTAACAGAGCGATAGAACGACCTCCTGCCAGACAAAAATACATATTAAAAACGACGAATTGCAAATTAAAAGATAAAAGAACAATACCACAACAACATAAATAAGCTGCAACATCTATGCAATCAATATAACACATTAATTTCAATTTGCTTATGGCATCAACAACATGCTATCGCCATAACTCAAAAACCGATAGTCTTTTTCATGTGCATGATTATAAATTTTTTTCCAATCCTCTCCCACAAATGCAGCAACAAGCAATAATAAAGTACTTTTGGGTTGATGAAAATTGGTAAACATAGCATCTACCATACGAAATGTATATCCGGGCATTATCATAAGTTGGGTATATGCATGTAAAACTGTAATATCCTGATACTTCATATACTCTAAAAGAGCCGTACATGATTCACCTACAGATATATTTTGCGGTAACTCATACGCATCCCATTGATACAATTCAGGATTGAATGTGTGCGAGCTAATTAATTTTACTCCTAGCCAGTACAATGATTCAAGTGTCCGAACCGATGTAGTTCCCACAGCAACACACATTTTTTTTTCAATAATTAATTGTATCACCTCTTTTTCAATAATACAACATTCACGATGCATTACATGTTGGGTATAGTTATTTTCCTGTACAGGTTTAAAAGTTCCGGCACCAACATGCAATACAACATGTTGCCGTATTATTCCTTTTGAATGAATTTTCTCCAATACGGTATCAGTAAAGTGCAAACCTGCAGTAGGAGCAGCAACAGACCCCTCATGCTGAGCATATACTGTTTGGTACCGCTCACTGTCTATACTTTCGCTTCGACGCTGTAAATATGGTGGTATTGGTATTTCCCCGACAGATTCTAAAATTGCAGAAAAGCTCACATCCACATCCCACATAAATCTTATAACATAAGCATCAGCCGTTTTTTCAACTTTACGTGCCGTTACAATACACATTCTCCCATCAATTGTAGTTTGTAATGTAAGTACCGAATCTTTCCACTTTTTTGCATTGCCCACAATACACTTCCATGTACATTCACCATGTTGTGCAAAAACAGTTTCGTACGTCGGTGGTTGTATCGGTTCCAAACAAAATATTTCTATATGTGCCCCGGTTTCTTTAAAAAAATTCATGCGAGCATGAATTACACGCGTATTGTTAAATACAAGAAGCGAATCGGCAGGTAAAAGTTCCGGTGCTTTAGAAAAATAATTATCTGATATTATTCCTGAATGATAAAATAATAACCGGGATGTATCACGATTTTTTAATGGATACCGAGCTATTCGTTCGCTCGGTAATTCATAATCAAAATCAGCAATATCATAATTTGTGTCTTTATCCATAATTTTTCGAAAAGATTCACAAAAATATGTAACTTTGAATAAATATAATAAAGATTTACATTTTTCATACAAAAATTACTATGGCGGATATAAAAAAAGGAGACAAAGTTCAATATTTAAATGATGTAGGAGGTGGCATAGTTACAAAAATATTAAGCCCAAAAATGGTTGAAATAAAAGACGATTCGGGCTTTGAAATTCCGGTAGCAACATCGGAACTCATTATATCAAAATCCTCCATGGACTCATCGCAGGAAACCAAAACAATAAAACAACCCGAACACGAAGAAATTATAAATATTCCCGGAAATGATACTCCATACATATATTTTGCAATAGTACCTCTTCCTGATAAAGATAATAGTTTTGATATATACATTATTAATGATTCAAACTACTGGATGTTATTTACCTGTTCTTCGTTATTTGAATCGTATCTGAATATTTTAGAATCGGGAACAATAGAACCAAATATAAAAGTTCACATAGGTTCTTATAGTTCTACCGAATTAATACATATGCAATCTATTATTTTTCAATCTCTTTTGTACAACAACAAACCATACACATACTATCATCCAATAGATACAACCATACACATTCCTCACAAAAAATTATATGCAAAAGGTGTATTCATTGAAAACGATTTTTTTGATGAAGATGCCTGGGTAATTCCCTTGTATGATAGTTCTCAGATAAAAATAGAAGAACAACTACAAAACACTGACTTACATAAAATTATACAGCAAAAAGAACACGCAAGCAAACGACCACGCACATCACAAACAAAAAACAAAAAAGATGAAATACGTGAAATTGATTTACACATTCACGAACTTGTTGATGACGAAAAGTCAATATCTAAAGAAGAAATACTCTCTGTACAAATAGATGCATTTGAAAAAGCTCTCAACAAAGCACTGCAAGACAATATAAATAAACTGGTATGCATACACGGAGTAGGAAATGGCATACTCAAAACAAAAATTCGCTCTATTCTCGACAAAGATTATTCCCATTTATTTTATCAGGATGCCTCATTTCAAAAATATAAATTTGGTGCTACCGTAATATATTTCAGAAAAATATATAAATAAGCACTTTTATTTGTGTTTTTTAAAACATCTGTTATTAATTTGCATATTCATTATATAAAATAAATGTATGTATAAATATGTGTTATTTGTAACAGTGTTGGCCTGTAGTTTGGGGCTATATGCACAAACACATCACAAAGAAGTTGTTCACCTTACTGTTACCGACGGTTTAGCAAGCGGCAATATTCAAAACATTACCGAAGATCAGCAAGGCTTTATCTGGATTGCTACCGAAAATGGTTTGAGCAGATATGACCAATATAACTGCATAAATTTTGAAGAAAAAAACAACTCAACATACGGCCTTTCGCACAATTTTGTACATGATGTAGTACCCAACCAAAATTACGGGGTTTGGGTTGGTACAATTTCCGGATTAGACAAGTATAATCCTGCAAACGGAGATTTTGCAACTTACCATATTTACTCGCAAGACAAACAGGCTCTATCAAAGCCAATTATGCAAATAAAGCCCCTCACAAACGGCTCTTGTTTTTTGCGAACCAATAGTAAATACATTTATATCTATTCCCACACACAGGATTCAATTATTCCGCTTTCATATTCAGGCTTCATGCCCAAAACTATTCCTTCATATATTGCACATTATAACACAAACTCAATCCTTGTCGGGGACAAAAAAGGACATCTCTACACAATCAATCCAAACGGAAAATCAAGACTCATAGATTCATTAGAACATGAAATTAGTGCTCTACTACAAATTGACTCTACAACTTTTATTGTTGCAGACATTACCGGTACTCTGCACACATACAAACATGAAAAACGTCATCGGTCATTTTCATTCCCACTCCAATACCATACCCGTTCAGAAAAACGAGTATCAACACTAACACGCATACATGACACATTACTTTACGTGGGCACACACGGAGCAGGAGTGTTTTCATTTTCTCCCGCAAAAGGATGGATAAACGAAGCAGCTTCCTCATCATCACTCATAAACAAAAACATTTCCGACATATTTGTCGATTCGCAAAAAAATATCTGGATAGGTCACGCATACGGTGGTGCAAGCATAATAAAAGACAATCAGCCAATTGTATATCTCAACATACCAAAAACCATACAAAACAATAAAATTTCTGCTCTCAAATCAGACAATAATACCTTATGGATTGGTACTGAAAACGATGGTTTATATATATACGACATAGGCAGTAAATCATACAATCACTATAATGCTCATATTCCAATTGGCGGAAAAGAATTTGATAATCAAATAACAGCAATCCATGCCGATGAGTCTATAATTTGGGTAGGTACTTATAATAAAGGCGTTTTTGCTATTTCTAAAGAAGATAATTCACTCGTTTACTACGCCGAATTACAAAACATTCCGGTACGCGAAATATCAAGCATCTATACAGATTCTAAGCAAAGAGTCTGGATAGGAACCTATGATAAAGGAGTATATGTATTTTCTCCACACACAGGCCGAATTATCGACCATTACAGTACACGGACAAATCCTAAAATATCAACAAACGGCATTACCGGATTTTTTGAAGATTCAAAAAACAATATATGGATAGGTGGATACTATGGTATTTCAAAAATCTCCCCCGACAATTCAATTTCTATATATACAGAAAACACCCATCCGGGATTGCAAAACAATGTAATATCTCATATTCAGGAAGATTTTAACAACACAATATGGATAAGCACATTACAAGGTATTAGTTATTACTCTCAAAAAAATGATTCTATAATACCACTTTCAATACCTGTATCAGATTTTAAACATGCGGTAATTGCAACATTCCCTATAGAAAAAAATGTAATAGCATGCGTAACACTCCGAAATTTATATATATACAACACTCAACATAAAACTATAGCATACATAGGATCGTGTCCCTTTGGAGAATTTTCCCCACATGCATACTCTTATAATTCAAATTCGGCACTTTTGGGAACACAAAATGGTATAGTACAAGCTTTTATTGATACCAGCTTTTTTTCTAAAAACACAAAAGAACACTTGGCACTATCGGACATGCAAGTAAACGGAGTTTCTGTATTTTCCGAAAAATCCGAGTATTCTGCAACATTTACCGATGGTGTATATTCCATTACATTACCTTACCATGAAGACAACATTACCTTTAAAATCTCTGATTTTTTACAAACTCACAAAACAAACTCACATTTTTCTTTTACACTGGAAGGTTTTGATACAAAATGGCATACTATTTCGCAAGACAACACTATTCGCTACACAAATTTACCTGGCGGAGACTACACTTTACGCGTTAAAAAGCGAAACCCCAGTGGATTATCTGAAAATGAATTACATATTCATGTCTCTATTCAAAAAGCTATTTGGGAAACAACATTGTTTTATATTATTCTTCTGATTATTGCTATTGCAATAGGCTATGCTATTTACACATCGCGCATGCACAAAGTAATAATGGCTCGCAACAAATTACAAAAACAAATAGAAAAACGAACCAAAGATTTACTTAAACAAAAAGAAAAAATAACTGAACAAAAAGAGCGTATTCAAAAACAACGAGACGATGCTCATAAAAAAAATGCTGAAATGGCCGGCCTTTTAGAAGAAAAAGAGGAACTGGAATCATCATATAAACAGCTCGAAAATGATTTGGAAAAAATAGAAGAAAATAATGAAACGCTGAAAGAAGAATACGAGACAATACAAAAGCAATACAATACTATTATTCATTTTTCGAAAGAAATGATTTTTCGTATATCTCTCCCTTCAGAGAATTTTGAATACATTAGCCCGGCATGCGAAAAATTAACAGGCTATACTCCCGAAGAATTTTATTCCGATAAAAATATTTTTAAAAATCTATTTGACTCTAAAGACAAAGATAAATTCAAAAAATTCCGTAAATACATGATAGAAGGGAAAGTACCCCCTCTTATGGAATATAAAATAATCACCAAAAATGGAACTCGAAAATGGGTCGCTCAGCATTCTATTATTATCCGCGACAACAACAAAAATCCTATTGCATATGAGGCAATGATTATAGAAATTACTGAGTTTAAAAAAATTCAAAAACAAAAAGAAGCATCTATACAACGAAAAAAAGACGTAGAACAACTATACTCTCACGTAACAGATGAGGAAAACGACACATCACAAAGTACCTTTAAATTGTTTTCTAAAATTTTGAACAAACCAGGTATTTCCTTTAATGAAAAACAGGCATCTCTGGAAGAAAAAAATCAAGATACTACTTCCTTGCAAATGATTGATGATATTATTGATATCTACAAAATTGAATCGGATGAACTGGATTTGAATAATTCTCAATGTTATATAAATACATTACTACAAGATTTACATGATTCCTTTAATGAATTGAAAAAAAATAATAACAAAAATCATGTAATTCTTACATTAGATATTCCAATAGAAGGTGAAAATTTTTCTTTTTATACAGACACATACAGACTTCGCCAAATTCTTATGAATTTGTTAGGTAATGCTTTTAAATTTACAAAACAAGGAGAAATACGCTTTGGTTATACTTTGGTAGAAGATCCGGCAACCGAAAATGACGAAGAAATTGTGTTTTTTGTGCAGGATACCGGTGTGGGTATATCAAAAGAACAAATGCCGTTTATTTTTGAACGATTCAAATCTCATAACGGAAAATTTGGTTTTAGTGGCGTGGGGTTATATTTATCAAATAAATTAGTTGAGCTCTTAGGTGGTCGAATGTGGGTAGAATCGGTTATTGATACGGGAACGATATTTCAGTTTTCTCTACCAATTAAAAAAATGAAAGGCCTCAAAAAAGCAACCTCAACACTACCGAATAACACTACTATTTCCGAGATTGATTGGTCACAAAAAACTCTTCTCCTTGCAGAAGATGAACAGGACAATTATGACTATGTAAAAGAAATTCTCAAAAAAACCAATATGTCGGTTATCTGGGTACGTAATGGTGAAGATGCTATAAATACATTCAAAAAATATCATCGTGATATTGATATTATTTTAATGGATATTCAAATGCCAAAAATAAATGGCTACGAAGCAACTCAAGAAATAAAAGATATTGACTCTAATGTTCCAATAATAGCTCAAACTGCATATGCCAATTCCGAAGCAAAAATAAATTGTTTTGACGCGGGCTGTGACCATTATTTAGCAAAACCATATAAAGCACGCGACTTAATTGAAACAATTAGAAAACATTTATAATACTATTTTACAGAAACTTATTTTCAAGTTGGGTCAACAACACCTTACGATTGTTTATTTTCACGTTTTAATAAAAAATCCACTTCAAAACATACTTGGGAAATAATGTAAGGAGATGTCTGGTTGACAATGAAACAAATATAAAAACAACACATTCAATGTGCTTCATTTACCGTAAAATAAAAAACCGTTCCCTCACCAGATTCAGATTCAAACCAAATAGTGCCACCCAGCATTTCAACAAGTGCTTTTGCTATAGGTAAGCCCAAACCAGTACCACTGCTAAGCCGGAAATTGTCATCTTCTACTTGCTGAAACCGCCTAAAAACCAAATCTTTATATCTAGACGGAATACCAATACCAGTATCGGATACATAAAATAATATATTACCATCCTGCTGTTTGCATCCTACTTCTATTTTACCCGCTTCGGTAAACTTACAGGCATTATCAATAAGATACCGAAAAATTTGCACCAACACTGATTTATCAGTTATAATAAATACATCATCAAAATTAATTGAGGCGTTAAAAACACAGGAAATAGAATGCTTTTTATATTTGTCTCTGTACTCATCAAATATTTGAGAAATTTCATGACAGATATCTTTGGCTGGTATGTTATCCTTTTTTATAATCTTATCACCCGATTCTATGCGTGCAATCTCTGTAATATTATCTATTATTTCCAGCAAATCATTACCCCGTTGCGAAATAATGCCGGCATACTGCTTTACTTCATAAGGTTGATTATACTGTTCTGTCAACAAAGACGAAAAGCCAATAATAGCATTCATGGGCGTACGTATTTCATGACTCATATTTCGCAAGAAAGAGGTTTTTAACATATCGCTCTCTTCTGCTTTATCTTTAGCAGCTTCCAATTCAATATTCATTTTTTGATAGGCTAAATTTTGACGACGTATTTCCTCATTTCGCTCCTTTGTAAGCTGCTCAGCATCACGCACTTTTTTCATATGACTTCGCACCAGAAAAAATAATAAAAAAGAAGTTACAAACACATATACCGCACCTTTAAAAATATTGAAGCGAATTAAAGCTTCATTGTCTACAATTATTTTTCCAAAAAAAGTATCGGAAAAATAAATCCAAGCCAATCCCAAAACAAGATAAATAAGCCCTATTTTATATTCAAATCGCATGGTTAACGGTTTTTCATTAATATATGAATATAATACAAAATAGCCACAAAACAAATTGAAAATACATTTTTTAGAAAAAAAAAAGGGTTGTTTTTGCAGAAACAACCCTTTTTTCACATTTCAACCCAAAAAAGTATCACTTTCTCCGACACGGATATCGTTCTTCACGCAATTTTTCATATTCTTTCTTTTGTTCATCCGTCAACACATCCAAAACACTTTCATATGCACGTTTTCTTTCAGAACGAAATTCTTTTCTTCGTTCCTCACGACGTGCATCTTTGTCGGAAAAAATCTTTTCAATTTGTTGTTTTTGATCATCAGTCAAATCCAAATCATAGACACAAGCCTGAAACGAACGATTCCCTCTTCTGTCTGATTTATGCCCTTTAAAGTCTCCTGCACAATCATATTTGGCACGATGAGGCTTACCTTTAACATGATTGCCGGACATATGTGCCGCATATCCGGGACCATATTTCCCGCTTACACGACAGGGTGCATCCTGAGCACTTACCATACTTATCGTAAAACCTAATAAAGCACCTACTATTACAAGTAATCCACCTACTAATAAACTTTTTGTTTCCATACATATTCTTTTTTAATGATTAAACTATACCGTAAATATATACTATATACGAAATAAAACATACTTTAATATACCAACCACAAAAAACTATCTATAAACCAAAATAACCTGACTCTTTTATAGCACAACAATCACATATTATAATCAAAAAAAATAACATTTCCCATAAAGAAAAAAGATAAAATACATGTGATGTGGTAATATTCCCATTTTTTAAATATTTTTGATAAAAAAAACGACATTGGATACACACAAAAACATATACTTTGCCTCTGATTTTCACTTAGGTTTTCCGGATTCTACGTCAAGTAAAAAACGCGAACTCCTTATTATAGAATGGCTCAACGAAATAAAGCCACACTGTAAAGAACTGTATTTACTGGGTGACGTATTTGACTTTTGGTACGAATATAAATGGGTTGTACCAAAAGGGCACATACGTTTTTTGGGTAAATTAGCAGAATTTGTAGATGCGGGTATTCCAGTACACATATTTAAAGGAAATCATGACCAATGGTATAAATCATATTTACATACAGAAATCGGTGTTGAAATTTTAGACAAACCGGTCATTCGCGAATACAACGGTAAAACATTCTATATACATCATGGGCATGCACTTGGAAAATTCGACAAAGGTATGAATTTTTTACACGCCTGCTTTACCAATAAAATATTACAGTGGTTGTTTAGCCGAATACATCCCAACACTGCATTTGGTATAGCCCACAGATGGTCATCGCACAACAGAAAAGCAAAAATATATGAATCAAGCAACTATTTAGGCGACGACAAAGAATGGCTACTACTGCACGCACAACATATATTACAAAACCAACATATTGATTTTTTTATATTCGGACACAGACATATTGCAGTAGATAAAAAAATAACACCATCAAGCACATACATTAACACAGGTAACTGGATAACAAATACCTCCTATGCTGTTTTTGATGGAACAGAAATTAAGCTTTGCATATATAAACCGGATTTGTTTCCGGAAGAAAAAATATATACCTAATGATTACACTGCACGGAATTTCACTATCTTTTGGCAATAAAAACATAATTACGGACTTTTCGTGTCATATCAACAAACATGAAAAAGTTGTTATACAAGGACAATCCGGCAGCGGGAAAAGCTCTATTATCAAATCCATTATGGGACTTGTTTCATACACCGGAACTATTCACATAAACAACACATTACTCAACTCCGACACAATCAGAGAATTGCGAAGTCATATTTTTTATGCACATCAAAACATTCACTTTCATGAAGGAACAGTCAGAGAAACCATTGAGTATATCGGCTCGTTTGCCGCAAACAATGCAGATCTGGAGCCACAAAAAATAAACGAAATGTTGGAAACCTGCAATCTAGCCCCCGACATTTTAGATCAACCTATAGAGTCCGTTTCAGGAGGCGAAAAACAACGAATTGGTATAGGCATAGGCATATTATTGGAAAAACCCATATGGATATTAGACGAACCCCTTAGTGGATTAGACATAAACAACAAATATCATATTATGCACATATTAGAACACATCACGGCTACCATGCTTATTGTATCACACGATACCGAATGGAACAATGATTTTTTTACCAAAATAACTATATAAACTATGGGAGCTCAGGATTTATCATATTGGTCAATGGTGTGGGCTTTGGCACTGCTCATTCCCGTAATAGCAGTAACACTTTTTTTACAACTCGGCTTCGTGAAAGATTTACTTATAGCCACAGGACGAATGGTCGGGCAATTAGCTTTGGTAGGACTGTATTTAGAATTTCTTTTCAAACTCAACAATACCTGGCTCAATATTGCATATGGTTTAATAATGGCCTCTATAGCCGGAATAGCAATTATCCGATCGAGTAAACTTTCGTTTAAACATTTTTGGAAATCTGTTATTATTTCTATAATTGTTCCCTATTCACTGGTTTTATTATATTTTAACTCAGTTATTATTCAAATTACAAATATTTTTGATGCACAATATATAATTGTCGTCGGAGGTATGATTTTAGGAAACATATTAGGCATAAACATTATAGTACTTTCCAGTTTTTGCAAAGCAGCACATACCCAAAACGACACATACATAAGTATGATAGGAATGGGAGCATCAAAAACAGAAGCTCTCACGCCCATTATAACACACACAATACGCATTACTTTTATGCCAACAATTGCAAGAATGGCAACTATCGGATTGGTCTCTCTCCCCGGTATGATGACCGGACAAATACTAGGCGGTTCAACACCTACTATCGCTATTAAATATCAAATTGCTATTATGCTGGCTATATTATGCTCCGGTTTTCTCAGTATATGTTTACAAGTATTTTTAGCAACAAAAGTGGCATACAATAACTATGACATGTTACATTCTTCTTTATACAAAAAATAAATAAAAAACATCATGGACACGAAACAACGAAACAAATTAGTTATACAAACTGCGGTAATAGCTATACTTGGAAACAGTTTGCTTTTTGTAGGGAAATATATTGCCGGTGAACAAACAGACTCTGTCGCATTAATTGCAGATGCCTGGCATACATTATCAGATTCTATCAGCTCTCTCGTGCTACTAATAGGTATGTGGTTTGCAAAAAAACCTGCCGACAAAGAACACCCATTTGGACATGGACGCATAGAACTTATTGTAACGCTTTTTATAGGCTTTTTACTGCTCCTTATTTCAATAAACTTTTTTTCAGAATCATACAAAAAATTTATCCATCACGAAAACATAGAATATTCACTATTTGCCATTATTATAACCATCGTTTCACTTTTAGTCAAAGAAGGTTTGGCTCAATACAGCTTTTACATAGGCAAAAAAAGTGGCTCAGCAGCTCTTCGTGCAGACGGCTGGCACCACCGTAGCGATGCTATTACCTCAGTTATAATTCTCGTTGGCATTTTTCTGTCGCCTTACCTATGGTGGATTGATGTTTTACTAGGATTTATAGTATCACTTATTATTCTTTACACCGCATACGACATAATTAAAGACTCTGTTTCGAGCATAATAGGCGAAAAAGCAGGCGAAAAAATGGAAGAGAACATACAAAAAATTTGCTATTCTACCCTTAAAAAAGATGTACATGTACACCACATACATATACACAATTATGGCGTACACAAAGAAATGACCTTTCATATATGCTTACCCAATTCTACCAATATAGAAGAAGGACACTCTATTACAGATAAACTAGAAAAAACAATTGACAAAGAACTTGGCATTATAGCAACTATACACATAGACCCATACTCAACATGTGAATAATTATTTATCAGGTATTTTCAAAGAATATTTAAAATCTGTGTTTTAGTATATCAATAAAATACGTACTTTTGCGTTATCCTCTTACTAAATAGAATTTTATTATATATGATAAAACATATTATACTCAATATAAGTATTTTTTTCAGCATCGCAATATATGGGCAAAATACCAGTGATTTCCTACTGTTAGATTATCAAAAAAGTATACTATGCTATAGCGAACGTGACAATGGTGTACCACTTAAAAACACAACCGCCTCTTTTAAAAACAAATCAACCTGTGATGGCGAATGTTTATATATCTGGAAATCAGGAGAACCGGATAGTGAACAATTTATTACAGACAATACCGATAATTTTGAATATACCTACACAATAGACGGGAAACACCCTGTAAGTCTACAGCTTATAAACAAAACAAGCATTGATGATTCTATTTTAAACAAAACCATAACACACGTAGAAGCATACCAAGAAATTGATGATTCTATTGATATACAAATAACATATCGCGGCGGCGATAATGTTGAAAAAATTGCACAATTGCGTATCCCTGCCGAACAGTATGATATGTCTGACAAATCTCAATACATAACAGTTTATAGTCCTCTGGCATCAGGAAACAATTTCACCTACGAAATAGACGACCCAAGCACTCAAGAGCAACCTGCTCCTCTGCAGTCATACTCATATGTTTTACAGGTAAATCAAGAAAATTTCACCCCTCACAAACCCGACTACTGGACATATTATTGGGAAATATACAATGCCAATAGCTTTAACGAACCAGACAAAAAAATCGATGAATTTAAAACAGATTCACTTTCATATGTATATACATTTCCTCTCGAAAATTACGACCCGGGCTATTTTGTAAAACTTAAAATTGGACTAGACACCAGTAAATTCGAAAATGAAATTATATTAGATGATCATGATTTATGGGGTTGTGTTGCCTCGCAAAGTAGTATAGTTGATGTATCAGACCACTTCTTTACCGAAGAAACCCGCACCGAAGATAATGTTGATAACAGAGAACCAAAAGTTCCCAATATCTTTACCCCGGGCGGAAACGATGAAAATGAAGTATTTTATTTCAACACAAATGGTATAGATATTTTTACTGTTGCTATTTATAATTCATGGGGCGATTTGGTATACTCAAAAGAAGCTCACACTATTACATGGACAGGTAAAGACAATGCCGGCAAAAAATGTCCATCCGGAACATATTATTACGTTATATATTCCAATAAAAGTGATGAACGACACAAAACAGGCGGCTATATTCATTTATTCAGACAAAACTAAGTTTTTTCAACAATTCAAGGAGGTGTATTTTATTCATGTGGTTTTTAAGTGAAAAAATAAATAACATTATTTATTTCGGGATTTTAATTTTCTCTGCTTTACTTCTTGTATGGGGCAATTTATTTATAACCTTATCTGCATATTTTTTATTAGCATTTTGGATCTTAGAAGGAAACTACAAACACAAACTACGTCAATTAATTTCCTCAAAACCAGCCCTTTTTTTTCTAGCAATTTTTAGTGTTATACTAATATGGTCTCTTTCTCAAATCACTCATGAAGTAGCTCGCAAAGAATTATGGCAAACAACACCTCTGTTTGTATATGCCTTTGTTATTGGCAGCAAAAAGCCTTTATCTCAAGTACAATTTAAGAGTATTTTATTGGTGTTCTTATTTTCCATTACCGTCAATTCCATTTTTAACTATCTTCAATTTCACACTTTTTACAACGACTATGCTGATATACGAAAAGTAAGTTTCTTTATGTCGTATATTCGTTTAGCTCTCTACAGTATTTTAGGTATAGTTATTTGCGGATATTATCTTTATTTTTCCCCGAATCAAATTCACTCAAAAAAACAAGGTCTTATTCTCTTGGGTTGCTTTATCTGGCTCATATATTTTGTGTTATATTTAGGTTCTATCACCGGCTATATATTATTGTTTACTCTGCTTGGTATTACAGCACTTACGTATACCTTTAAACACAAAGAAAAATATATTAAATATGCCTCTCTGGCTCTCATAATTATTGCATTTTCGTATGTATGTACAGTTATGTATGAAGAACTTCAACTATTCATACACCCTGATACAATAGAAGTCTCTGAAATTGACACACACACACAATTGGGGAATTCATATAAACCATTTTCAAAACAAGGTATCATTGAAAACGGCCATTGGGTAAATCTCTATATGTGCAAAAAAGAACTGAAAAAAAATTGGCATACATACAGCTCCATCCCCTTACACAAACACGATAAAAAAAATCAACCCATAATAAGTACACTTATCAGGTATATGACATCGAAAAATTTACGTAAAGATTCATCCGGCCTGGCTCAATTAACAAAAAAAGACATACAAAATATAGAAAACGGCTGCACCAATTACCGATTCACAAACAATAATAGCTTCCGAAATCGTATATACGAAACAATTTGGGAATTTCATTATTATTTACAAGGAAACAGCCCTGCAGGACACACCGTTACCCAGCGATTTGAGTTTATAAAATGTGCTTTCGAAGTTATACAAAAACACCCTGTATGGGGAACCGGACCAGCCCATGCTATTACAGAGCTACATGCACAATATCCTCAACAAACATATCATTTACCTCAACAATACTGGCATAAACCACACAATCAATTTATACTGTTTGTTCTACTATATGGAATAGTTGGTGCAAGTATAATTTTCATATCCTTAACGGCACTTTTTTATCTAAGTTTTCGTTCTCAACATACATTAGCCATAAGTTGGGCTATTATAACTATTATAGCATTTCTTAACGAAGATATGTTAGATTCAATTAACGGATTAGTGTTTTTCTCATTTTTTGGATGTCTGTTTTTATGTGGCAACAAAAGCATTACACAAAAAAAATAACTTGATAATTATACACTTAATACAGAATACTGTATATTTGTTTTTAAATGAATAATAAAGATATGAAATATTATTTTTTATGTATAGTATGGTGCATGTCTTTGATTGCAAATGCTCAATCAAACAATGATGATTCACCGGAAATTTTTTCTCATCTTTCGGCATCAGAAACTGAAGAAAACGGCTCTATTGAAATACATCAGGATACTCAAATAAGCAAACTCATCAACAGACATGTTACAAATAACATAGCACGGGAAAACACTATAGAAGGATGGCGTATACAAATTTACAATTCCACCGGAAAAGAAACACGTGCAGATGTTTTAAAAGTCCGCTCAAAATTTTTATCGAAATATCCTGACGTAAAAACATATGTTATTTACCAGCCTCCAATATTTAAAATAAGAATTGGCGACTTTCGTACTCGCGAGAGTGCGTATTATTTATACAAAAAAGTGATAAAAGACTATCCGGTTTCTTATATGATACGTGATGATATTTCACTTCCGGAATTACAACCCGAGGGAATATCAAATTAACATCTATACAATAGAATATTCCTGTTGCTATTCGTATAAGAAATTGTATGTTTTTAATATACGCTCACGTTATAAACTAATTTGGTGGATAAACAATGAAACAACGATTAACAAAAATAGCTCTATGGATTGCTGGTGTGCTCGTATTTTTGGGCATTCTCTCAACTACTATTTCCTATTTATATCGTGATAACATTATTGAATTTGTAACTCAAGAACTTGGTAATCAAATTGACGGAACTGTAACAATAGAACAAGTTGATCTTTCATTTATCCGCAATTTCCCAAATATTTCTATCGAACTTCATAATGTAACTGCTCTTTCTACCGATACAGAAAAACCATCACAATACACTCATAACACAGACACCGCTTTGGTTGCCCAAACAATTGGTTTAGCTTTTAATCCATTTGATTTTCTACGCGAAAAATATAAAGTTCAAAAAATATCTGTACACTCAGCATCAGCAAATTACATTAGTGACACTCAAGGCAAGCATAACTGGATGTTTATTAAAGAGTCTGAAGACTCCACCTCACAAACCTTTATTGAATTATCAAGTATTTCTGTATCAAACACCACGGTTCATTATTTTCAACTCTCTACAGATATTCATGAATATGCCCATGTAAAAAACGGTACAGTTTCGGGAAATTTTACCCCGTCAGGATTTGTTCTGTCCGGCAATGCAGACATAGAGCACAAACAATTCATGATATATCCTGATACATATATTAATGCCGGGGACTTTTCGGGCTCGTTTGCCATAGAGCAAAGTAATGATAGCCTTGCTATTAAAAATATCACACTTTCTAACTCGCATTTTTCTATTACCGGCTCGGGAAGCATGCCTAACGACGAAAGTATTGATATTACAGCCCGGGCTGAAATAAAGGATATCTACGAAACAGGACATATACTTCCTGAATCAATTTCTTCAATAATTACCGACTACAATATAAATGGCTCATTATCAACAACCACACACATTAGTGGCAAAACAAACGGAAATAATTCTCCTGCATTAAAATCAAAATTCTCACTCACCAAAGGTTCTGCGACTATCAAAAATAATCCTCTTTTAATTAGCGGAAAAGGTATCATTAGCAGCACACATATTTCAGATAACAAGCTTTATAAACTAACTAACTGCCACATTTCCTGTGAATACGAATCAAACACTTTTGCAGGAAACATTTCACTTATAAATTTCGAAGATCCGCACATTTCACTTGTTGGTGATATTAATAACGATTTATCATCAATTCAAACTATTGCAGAAACAAGCGATTATACATTCGAGGGAAACTCAAAATCAACAATTAAATGGAAAGGAACTTTAGAATTACTTACTGATTTTTCCACAGACTTTTTTTCTGAATCTTCATTAGAAATTATTGGTTCATTTTCCGATGTCAAAATAACTGCCCCTTCGGATTCACCATATAATTTCGACCATGTCTACGGAAATTATATACTCAAAAACTCAACTTTAGTATTAGATTCTATACGCGGTTATATACAGGAAAAACCATTTACCCTCACAGGTAGCATGTCATCATTTATTCCCTCATTATTTTTTGATAATGAATCTGTCACCTACAACCTCAAAGCTTACGTAGAATCTATTAATGCTAATCCTTTTATAAAACATCTAGAATCAGATTCAGATTCCGAAAAATCATCATCATCAACGCACCAAGGAACAATTAGCTGTAAAACAAATCATTTTGTGTATGACACATATGACTTACGCGATGTATATTGCGATTTGCAATTTTCAGAAAACGAGTTTTCATTTTCCAACACCCACTTCAATACACTTGATGGAAAATGTAATACAAATACACACATCATATATACATCTACCGGCATAGTATGTAAAGGTTCCGCACAACTCACCCAAGTCTCTACCAACAAGCTTTTCAAAACATTCAACAATTTTGACCAAAACTTTCTCACTCACAAACAAATAGATGGAGACATTACAAGTAATGTAACTTTTAATGCCACAATGGACAAAGAGTGGAATCTTATATATCCTAAATTACAAGTAATTGCCGATATTATCATAAGCAATGGCAACATTCGTGATTTTGAACCCTTTATCGAAATGGGTAAAAAACTAAAAGTAGAAGAATTCAATACGGTAGAATTCGAAAAATTAGAAAACTCAATACACATTGCAAACGACACACTTTATATTCCGGAAATGGATATTCGCTCAAACGCATTTGAGCTTAAACTATCAGGTAAACACTCACTCAGCGACGACTTTTTGTATTTAATTTCCGTTGACTTGAAAAAAACACTCTCAAAAAGATTCCGCAGAAACAACAATATGGAAGATTTTGGAGAAATAAAAGAAACTGAAGACGGCGACACTCAAATACCAATAAAAATTATCGGAAATGCAGAAAAATTTTCGATTGACTTTGATTTTAAAGAAAAAATAGAACAGGTAAAAGATGGTTTTCAACGGCAACGCAGTGACTGGAAAGAAATAATCAACACACCAAAAACAGAAGAAACACCAAAAACAGAAGATGAAGAAATTCAGACTGACTTCGAAATTCAATATGATTAATGCAATATACAACAAAAAATAGAATAAAAACCTGGTTACTTGTGGTTGCCGTAAGCATTGTTGGCATATTTATCTTATTGCTTAATAATACTATTTCCAATATAAAAAATGATGAGCGTAAACAAGTTATGCTTTGGGCTGATGCTGTACAACGAAGATATGCCTTGGTTGAATATACCAATTCGCTATTTCATAAATTAGCAAAAGACGAACGTAAGAAAGTTATAATGTGGTCTGAAGCCCAAAAATTAATTATAGAAACAGAAAACCCCGATTTTTTAACTTTTTTGCTCAAAATAATACAAGGGAATAAAAATATTCCTATTATTATGACAAACTCCGGTAATGTAGTTGTAGATACCGTTAACATGGACTACAACATTGAATTGAATAAACCTATTCCACAAAAATTACGAAAACAGTTTACCCAATATCCTCCTATTACAATAACATACGAAAATAAGCCTATAAACTATTTATACTATGCAGATTCGAAATTATTTTCTGAATTACAATCAGTTATGAATGATATGGTGAAATCATTTATAGAAGAAGTCGTAAAAAACTCAGTTTCTGTTCCGGTACTTATTACCTCAGCAGACTCTTCACAAATTATAGCCTACGGAAATATAGACTCTACAAGAATAAACAGTCCACATAAATTGTCACAAACAATTTCCGAAATGTCTGAACACAACACACCAATTACAATAAAAAACGATTCGCAAACACTCAGTTACATTTTTTACGAAGACTCATTGCTCCTGACCCGTTTAAGTTATTATCCATACATTCTTATACTTATATCCATTTCTTTACTTGCATTTGCATACTACGCATTCCGCTCATCTCAGCGATTCGAACAAAATCAACTTTGGGTTGGCATGTCCAAAGAAACAGCTCACCAATTAGGCACCCCAATCTCTTCACTCATGGCATGGATAGAGATTCTTAAACAAGAAAAAGTGCGTGAAGATATTATCGGAGAACTCAACAAAGACATCACCCGATTAAACACCATTACCAATCGTTTCTCAAAAATCGGCTCGCAGCCAAAATTAGTCACAGAAAACATATATTCTACCATTACAAAGGCTATAGGATATATGAAACAACGTAGCCCGACAAAAGTACAATATACTGTTACGGAACTACAAAAAAATTGTTTGGTACACATAAACAGTGCCCTGTTTGAGTGGGTGATAGAAAACATTTGTAAAAATGCAATTGACGCAATGCAAGGGAACGGGCACATTACACTCTACATATCGGGCAACGAAAAAAATGTATTTGTAGATATTGAAGACACCGGAAAAGGTATGTCGCGAAAAATATACAAACAAATATTTAAACCGGGATTTTCTACCAAAACCAGAGGATGGGGACTTGGTTTGAATCTCGCTCAACGTATTATTGAAGAATACCATAATGGCAAAATATTCGTAAAATATTCTGCCAATAACAAGGGAACAACATTTAGAATAAGTTTGCCGAGAGTGTCATAACATATAACAGACATAACATTGCACAAACACTCCATTGCAACTCTCTCACCTTCCGGAGTCCCTACTGTCAAATAGAAAATTGTTTAAGATACTATCCTCTCTATAACTATTTATATATGTAATTCTTCGCTTATTCATTCAAAATCGATATACCAGCAGTTCACAAATATGCTGTAATAAATAAAACAGATAATAGAATTACGAGAAAAAAATCTCATAATGCAATATATCTACTTCTTTCAAAAATACATATAAGACATTATGAGACAATGTGAGTATGAAAATATGAACTTAGTTTAATAAATTAATAGTATTATACGTAACTGTTAAATCACGATGCGATTTTATTGCATTCATAGAGAATGAAATAATTTGTTTTGCCTCATGTAAAAGTTGGATGTACAACATACTGTTTCGCGTATTTACAGCACCGTTTTTAACACGTTTCAAATGTTTCTTTCGAATTTTATTTATAAGACTAAATAAATTATTTTGCTCATCAATCAACGATTCAAATTCATCAAAATTATTATGTTCTAGAAGATTAATAATATGATCAAAATAAGATTCTAATTGATTTTTTATTTCAAACAATTCTTGTTTTTGTTCGTCAATAAGAGGTTTATGATTATTACCCACATGATCATACGCAGGTTTTGTAATAAATGTTAAACTACGAGCCATTTCGCGCAAATAATCAACAACCTGAACATAGTTAAAATTAATTTCCATGTTGTTTTCTTGCAATTCATACAACGTAGAACTTACCTGATCTTTCAGTTTTTTTGCATTTTTATCTAATTGAGAACTACGTTGTTTTGCACGTTTAAGTTCATGATGATTATACGCATTAAATCCATCATATACCTGCGAAAGAATATCACTAATTTGTGTAAACACAGAGTTTATACCTGAAAAAGACCGCGTAACAATTGTTGTTTCAGTAAGGTCTATTTTTTCTGATTCAACAAGTTCTTTTTCTTTTTCTCGTTTGGATTTAAATATTTTAGATTTTAAAATAACCAGAATAGCAATAATAAATAAAGGAATTAACGTATATAACTCACCAATATTAATAATATATACAATAATAGCACAGGCTGTAGCAGCAATAAGTGCTGTTAAGAACCAACCTGCAATTACAGTCAGCACACCGGTAATTCGGTATACAGCAGTTTCGCGTCCCCATGCACCATCAGAAAAAGATGTAGCCATAGTTACCATAAATGTAACATACGTTGTAGATAACGGTAATTTTAAAGAAGTCCCCAGTGTAATAAGCATACTAGCAACAATAAGATTAACAGCCGCACGCATTAAATCAAAAGAAACAGCTTCTGATTTCGGTACGTGAGAATTATTTTGTGTGGGCATCTCAAAACGCTCCTGCACAAATGTTTTAATATGTTTCGGTATATATTTACCGATTTTTTGAGAAGTATTTATTGCAGAACGAACAATAACCCGTGCAAAAACAGATGAACCGAACTGCTCATCACCAGCTGTTTGATCGCTTAAATTTAATGTAGTTTGAGTTACCGTACGAGCTTTCTTTGAAAGCCAGAGGGTAATAACCATTACCATACCAGCCAGAAGCAAGAATATTGTTGGTGTTTTTACCGGCTCTGCCAATGCCGTCATATTAAACGTATCTACTGTTCCACCATTACTCATAAACTCGGTAAATGAACTTAGTCCGGCAAGAGGTACACCTATAAAATTAACCAAATCGTTACCTGCAAACGCGAGTGCCAAAGAGAAGGTTCCGGCCAGAACTACAAATTTGAGAATATTAATTTTAAAAAGAACACGAAGCAATTGAATAATAAGCGACCATCCTATAATACTATACAGCCATATCATGGCAAAATTATTTTGAATATAGTCTTTAATATCTTCTGTCATGAAGCTTGCATGTTTAGCTCCTTTTATAATCATAAAATAGGTAAGAATGGAAATTGATACTCCACCAAATAATGCACCATATCGGTTCATATTTTTTGTGTAATTAAACGAAAAAATAAACCGGACTATCCATTGTACAAGGGCACCAACTATAAATGCAACAATGATTGCCAAAAATATACCAACAATAATTTTTATAGCACTTTCGGTTTTTATATAGAAAAAAATATCACTTAACGGTTTTTCTAACTTGTTAAGGTTAATAATAGCCATAGAAATGGCACCACCCAATAATTCGAAAACTATAGAAACTGTTGTTGAAGTAGGTAAACCAAATGAATTAAAAGTATTGAGCAACAAGACATCGGTAAGCATAACCCCGACAAATAATATCATAATATCATGGAACGAGAACATACTTGGGGCAAATATTCCCTTTCGAGCTACCTCCATCATACCGTCGGAAGAGACAGCACCTGCCAATACACCAAATGAAGCAATAAGCATAATAACCCAAAACGGAGCAACTTTTGCACCAATAGCGGAATTTAAAAAATTTACTGCATCATTACTTACTCCTACAACTAAATCAAAAATTGCAAATAAAAATAAAATGCCGATTAATAAAATGTAATACTGTTCCATAATAATTGTTTTTTTATAAAATTACCCCCCGTTATATTGTATCTAAAATGTGATTTCTGTATAAATACCTATTTTATTTTCATTATTAAACATTGAATTATCATATATCCATCCTGAATAATTTATGGCAAAACGAAGATTGTCTGCAGGTAAATATTCTATACCAGCAATAGCAGCATTTCCGTCTTTTTCGTAATTCCAAGGGTTTATGTCGGATTCTAATACGTGTGACCACAGTTTATCGAAACGTGTGTAAAGGCGAATATTTTTTTCTATTTCAAAGGTGGTATACAGAGAGAGTCCGCCTAAATCATGATTCTCTATACCGAACTGATTAAATGTATACATGTATTCTGCATTCAATGATACTTTTTCTGTTGGTGTAATTGAAACTAAAGAATTTAGAGTTGCTGGCTTGTTTTGTGCATTCGAATAATCACCATATACACGGAACAGAAATTTTTCATGTGGTTGTATAGTCATACCAAAACCATATACAAAATCCATATCTTCTTGTACTCGTGCATACCCTTCGCCGTTTGTAACAGCAAAATCAACATCTATTGTGTTGTTTACAGTATGTTTAAGAATAACACCTAAATCTGTTTTATTACCAAATTTATGTTTATCTTGAAATGTTTTGTATACATATCGTTTTCCCCACACCTTTTCCTGAATATTAGCAGTCATAATATCAATTAAACCAAAGCTAATATCTGTAGAATTATCTAAAGCGTATGTAGCATACGCATTTCGCACATATGCAAATCTTTTTTTCGTTTCGCCTATTGAAACGTCATCAGGATTTCCGACATCGATTTTTACTTTAGCCGATAAAACATCGCTCATCTGATATTCGTAACCAAAATAGGCACGTTCTAAATTGAAGCCAACTGAATTAATTTCATTATCAGAAAAATCAGTACTGTAGTCAGAATAAATTTTTGCAAACACATTTCCGTGAGGAATAAATGCAGTTGAATCTTGTGCTGATACTTGGCACATGAAAAATAATGAACTTAATAATGCCAGTTTAAAAGATGTTTTTTGAAACATAATACGTAAATTTAAAATTTGTTAACAAAAAAACTACATTAATTTAATACATAACTATATTCTAATGTTAAATTTATGTTAAATGTTGATTTTATTATATACTAATTGTTATGTGCTTTAAATTATGATTTGTTTTTTCTGAAACATATCATATACCTTTGACAATAAAACAAAGTCTGATTTAAAAAAAAATAATGGATTATATATAATACATAAAACACAATTAAAATAAACATATAAATAAAGTGTTGTATTATTTTATATATTTTTGTTAAAAAATTATACGTAATGAATTCTAATCTCGATCCTGAACATATTTCAAATAATGACAATGAGTTTGAAAAACAATTGCGTCCTTTGGATTTTTCTGATTTTAAGGGACAAGATAAAATTGTTGAAAATCTCAAAATATTTGTTCAAGCTGCATTAATGCGTGGTGAATCTATGGATCATGTGTTGTTGCATGGCCCACCCGGATTGGGAAAAACAACTCTTTCCAACATTTTGGCTAGTGAGCTTAAAGTACAAATGAAAATTACTTCCGGGCCAGTATTGGATAAACCCGGTGATTTGGCAGGCTTACTCACCAATCTGGAAGAAAATGATGTATTGTTTATAGATGAAATTCATCGTTTATCTCCTATAGTTGAGGAATATTTATATTCTGCAATGGAAGACTTCCGAATAGACATTATGTTAGATAAAGGACCAAGTGCCCGCTCTGTACAAATTTCTTTAAATCCATTTACATTGGTCGGTGCAACAACCCGTTCCGGACTTCTTACCAGCCCCTTACGTGCCCGGTTTGGTATAACTTGTTTATTAGAATATTATGATATTTCATTGTTATCCACTATTGTTGATCGTTCTGCATCAATATTAAAAGTACCAATACAATCAAATGCTTCCCATGAAATTGCTTCACGAAGTCGGGGCACTCCACGTATTGCCAACGCGTTGTTGCGAAGAGTACGTGATTTTGCACAGGTAAAAGGAAATGGTAAAATTGATTTGGAGATTACACGCTTTGCATTAGAGGCTCTTAATATAGATACGTTGGGCTTGGATGAGATGGATAACAAAATATTATGTACTGTTATTGATAAATTTAATGGTGGACCTGTTGGTCTTAATACTATTGCAACAGCTGTAGGAGAAGATGCCGGAACAATTGAAGAGGTATACGAACCATTCTTGATAAAAGAAGGGTTTTTACAGCGTACACAACGAGGAAGAGAGGTAACACCTTTGGCCTACAGACATCTGGGAAGA
This sequence comes from Bacteroidales bacterium, assembly GCA_046482735.1. Taxonomy (GTDB): domain Bacteria; phylum Bacteroidota; class Bacteroidia; order Bacteroidales; family UBA1715; genus JAQICB01. The sequence goes on from JAWOEL010000030.1 coordinate 26,167, forward strand.
GAGTCGCAGGGAAAGCAAGGTTTATTATTCTAAGTCGATTTATATACAATGAAATCACAATTTGCACATCATATTTTACGGAATATGCCCTCTATATACTACATTATTGATGTGGCAAATTTTCAAATTGTGGAAACCAATGATTCTTCGGATATTCAGATGCCGTGCTATGAATATTTTCACAATTTACATGACCCCTGTTTTATTCACAATTTATCATGCCCTATTACAGAATGTCGTGCTCATGCCGGTCATACAAAAGGGATATATGATGATGATGGTGCATTAACACATGTTGTTGTTTTTTATTATGCTGATGAGTATGGAAATATGTATCAAGATGCTTCTGATAGCGTGATTGATTTACGAAATATGCAGTTGGTTTTGGAACATTTCATGTTTCCGGTGTTTGTACAAAATGAAAAACATCAATTAGTTTTTCAAAATAAATCTGCAAAAGAATTGCATGACGACGTGCGAACAAAAATTTTTCGTGTATGTGCTCAATACAATGCTGATTGCATTGATGTTAAAGATGTTATATCAATACAAGATGAGACATATAAAATTATTTGCAATCCTATTTATAAACAGGACGAGCTTTTGTATTATGTATTTTTTGTGCAAGATATTTCTTTGTATTGGAATGCTGAACGTACAATAATCGAAAACGAAAAAAAATATCGTCAGTTATTTAATAGTTACATTTCGGGTTTTGCCGTACAAGAACTCATATATGATGAGTATAATTCTGTTGTTGATTATTTGTTTCTTGAAGTAAATCCGGCTTTTGAGCGAATTATAGGTGTCGGTAAAGATTGTGTGATAGGCAAAACTATATTTGAGTTAATGCCGGATTTTAATCAGGATTTGTTACAGGTATATACAAAAGTTGCAGAAACAGGTGAATCTACTACTATTGAATATTACGTTAAAGAATTAGACAAATATTTTGAAATATATGTATATCAACCCAAAAAAGGACAATTTGCAACAATTTTTAACGACATAACCACGTGTAAACAAGCAATTAATCTGCTTACAGAAAGTGAAAGCCGCCTTATGAAAATTATTGAACATGCTCCTGATGCTATTTATGTAATAAATGCTGATTGGAAAATTGTTCAAACTAATCCCAAAGCATCCATTGATACAGGATACAGCCGTGAAGAACTGGAATCTTTGTATATATATACTATTGATCAGACATTTGCAGATAATAAAGACTATTGTACAGATGTATGGAAAATGCTTGATAATTCTCCAACAGTTACAGTAGAGTCTACACATCGGCGAAAAGATGGTTCAATGTTTCCGGTTGAAGTAACTGCAAGAAGTTTGTATATTCATGGAAAAAAACATGCTATTTCTTTTATACGTGATATTTCTGAGCGAGTGCAAAGCAGAAAACAAATAGCTCAGTATAATGACCGTTTAGAAAGCTTGTATACTATTTCGCAATATTCATACGATAATAAAAAAGATTTTTTAGATTATGTGTTATCTCAGGCTTTACAAATAACAAATAGTTCAATAGGGTATATATATGAATATAACGAAGATACCGAAATATTTACCCTGAATTCCTGGTCGCAAAATGTTAATAAGAATTGTGCAATTACACATAAAAAAGACGTATATAAACTTTCTGAAACCGGAATGTGGGGAAACGTAGTTCGGTATACAAAACCATGTATTGATAATAATTATTCGAATTCTACACCTTCTCACAAAAAAGGATTACCTAAAGGACATGTTCCATTACATAATTTTTTATCAATTCCTATTTTTAATAATGATTCAATTGTTGCTGTGATTGGTGTTGCCAACAAAGAAAAAGATTATACCGAATCAGACAGTAAACAGTTGCAAGTACTAATGCAAGGTGCATGGGTTATTCTTGAACGACATACATTGGTTGATGAGTTACTTGTGGCAAAAGAAAAAGCTGAACAAAGCAATGAAATAAAAACAGCCTTTTTGGCAAACATCAGTCATGAAATTCGCACACCTATGAATGCTATTTTAGGGTTTACCGATTTATTGGATACAGAAATAATTTCAGCTGAAGAACGCAGTCATTTTATAGCGGTTATTAAACAATCAGGACATCAGTTACTCACGTTAATTAATGATATTATTGATGTTGCAAAAATTTCCGCACAGGTTATTGAACCCGAAAATCAAGTATGTAATTTGCCAGAAATTATACATGATTCGATTGATATAGTAAAACAACAGCATTATTTAAAAATAAAGTCACATATACATATTCAAACAAATTTAAGCACAGAATTAAAAGATGTATATCTTATTTCAGATCAGGTACGATTACAACAAATTTTCACAAATTTAATAAGTAATGCTGTGAAATATACAGAGAACGGTTGGGTGCTTATAGGTGCAGAATCACCAAAAAACGGGTATGTCACCTTTTATGTACAAGACACCGGTATAGGTATTTCACAGGAGAAACATGAAGAAATTTTTGATTTATTTAATCAACTGCAACAAGATGCACATATTGAAGGTACAGGCATAGGGTTAAGTATAGTGCAAGGATTAGTAAAAATTCTCGGTGGAAGGGTTTGGGTAGAATCCCAAGTTGGAAAAGGTGCTACATTTTATTTTACACTACCATATAAAGTAGATAAAAATTATGCACGTATGCTCAAAGAACGCACACAAAACACCCAATACGATTGGTCTGCATATACCATGTATATTGCAGAAGATGAAGTAACTTCATATGAATTTCTAACTATTTTGTTAGAACCTACGGGTATTACATTGTTTCATGCTTTAAATGGAGAGCAACTTATTGACATGGTACAAGAAAAGGTTCCGGATATAATTTTGTTAGATATTAATATGCCGGAAATGAACGGCAAAGATGTTCTCAAATGGCTTGATGAGAAAAATATTACAATTCCGGTAATTGCACAAACAGCTTATTCTTTGCCCGAAGATATTGCATTTTTAAAAAATCTTGGTTGTTCAGAACATATAGCTAAACCAGTTCAGAAAGATGAATTATTCCAAAAAATAGCCACATATTTAAAAATCAAATAGTTTTTTTATATTGAAAAATAGGTATAGAAAAATCTATTATATATTTTTGTAAGTCTAATACGTAAAGTACATGCATGTAGATATTTTTATTCCTTGTTTTATTGATCAATTTTTTCCTGATACCGGCTTTAATATGATTAAATTATTAGAGTATGCGGGATGTACTACTCATTATAACCCTAACCAAACGTGTTGCGGGCAACCTTCATACAATGCAGGATATGTACAAGAAACACACAAATTGGCAGATAAATTTTTATCAGATTTTGCAGGAGATACTGTTATTGTAAGTCCGGGTGGATCGTGTACCGGATTTGTAAAAAATAATTATGCATCATTGTTTGAATCTCCGGAACAAAAATCAAAAGCCCGGAATCTGGGAAAAAGAATATATGATATAACAGATTTTTTGGTAAATGTTCTGCACGTTACCGATTTTAAATCTGTTTTCCCGTATAAAGTTACGGTGCATACTTCCTGTTCGGCATTACGAGAGTACGGGTTGGCACAAGAACCATTCATTTTATTACAAAACGTTTCTGGTATTGAATTAGTAGAACTACCCGATGCAGAGGTATGCTGTGGTTTTGGTGGAACATTTTCTAT
>JAWOEL010000056.1:0-3973 GCA_046482735.1 Bacteroidales bacterium
TATAAATAATTATTTGACTGAAGGGCCGGAAACAACCAGTGGTTTCTTTAAACGACCTCAACCGGAAAATCATAAAATTGCATGGATTGAAGAAGCCCATATTGAGACAGAATTGAAACACGAAGCGAAAAAAATTAAATAACCTACAGTGCAAGTGCACGAGATCTTTCATTCCGCTTCGCTTCATTCAAGATGACGTGCTTCGAATAAAATGAAAAATGCTTAATTATCAATGGTTAAATACATCTATTTAATAACCGAAATGGCACGTACCACCGCTGCACGAATCCTTTCTTGTGGTCTTTTTCAACTTCTTCGCGGCTTTACGAGAAAACCAACAACCTATTTCACAGAGCATTTGCCTTATGCCTTGTGCCTTCTATGCCTTATGCCTTTGACATAATTATTCTGCGTAAATCTGCGAATTCTGTGGTGAAAATGTTATTTTTGTATAAAACATGTATATATAATGAAGAGTACCTACCATATTGATTACAAACGCCCGCTCAATTTCCGACCGGAATGGGCTCATTTATTTAAGCCTGACTACAAATACAAAACAGTGGATTTACGGGTAAAAGAACTTACACATGTATTTGTAAATCATTATGGATTGGTTATTAAAAACGGGTTATTAGTTCCGGGATGTGCTCCAAATATAGGCTATGCTCCTTCATATGACGAAAGTGCATATTTTGCACATTGGCGAAAAGCAACGGAACAATGGCTTGTGTGTAAATTCGGAAAAAGTATTCCTTCTATAAAATTAGATGACAATAAAAAATATCTTGTCATACACTCCCCTTGGTTCAGCTATTATTTTTGGATTACGGAATGTTTGCCTCGCATACTCATGGTAAAAGACCAACTTCATGAACTCACACTTATATACCCGGAATCATGGAAAAACATTTCGTTTGTAAATGAAACGCTTTCCTTATTTCCACAATTACAAAAAGTCGAAATACCTGCCGATACACATTTGTTTGTAAAACATTTGATAATGCCCGAAGTAAAACCTTGGACTCCTATGTTTATTCCTGAATTGGTGTTTGAGGTTCGAGAGTTGTTGTTAGATAAAACAGTGCCGAAAAAAACACGAAAAATATATCTTTCACGCGAGGATGCAAAACGAAAAAAATTTTCAAACGAACACGACGTTTGGAATATTCTACAAACACTCGGATATGAAAAACACGAAATGAGTGGTCTTACTATATTTGAGCAAGCTCAACTTATGCAAGAAGCTTCTCATGTTGTATCTATAACCGGAGCAGGAATGGCAAATTTTATGTTTTTATCTGAAAATGCACATGTATTTGATGTTACAAACGAAAAATATATGCATCATAAAAAATACAAGTTTCATTTTTGGAAATTATGTAATATTGTTGGAGCCAGATATATTACGCAATTTTGCACATACGAAAATAATCCTGAAGTGCCTCGGTTTAGTTTACAAAACTTAATTCCGGACATTTCTGAATTTGAAAAAAATTGTATATTAATGGAAAAATAATAATTATGACTTCTGCTAAAATTAAAAATATATTTATAGGAGATATTATTCGCGATTTTCACGTAGATATTATATCAATACTTGGTTCAAAACATAACTACTTCAACACATTTTCTTCTATACAACAGCCGAAACCTCATTCGCTTATTTGGGTAAATTCACAAAATTTGTCTGCTGTTGAAGATATTGTCACTCATCCTTATTCTTGTGTAATAATAACAGACAAGACCCCCGACTGCATAGTGCCCGAAACAGCAACAGTGCTTATTGTAAAGAAATCAAAATTATTTTTTATTGACCTTCTAAACACCTATTTTGCACACAAACAGAAAGCAGGTATCCACCCAACTGCGATAGTAGATGTAAACGCTCGTATTGGCGAAAATGTTCACGTTGGACCGCATTGTGTTATTGGTAATTGTTCAATTGGAGATAATTGTGTGTTTGAAGGAAATAATTATGTGTATGATAATGTAATAATCGGGAGAAATGTAATTTTACAAGCTGGTGCTATAATAGGCTCAAAAGGTATGAGTCTTTCACGAAATGAAAAAAACGAATTAATTGGCTTTCCATCGTTAGGCACGGTAGTAATAGAAGATGATGTTGAAATTGGCAGCAATACTTGTATTGATTGTGCCGTACTTGAATCAACAATAATTGGGAAAGGGACTAAAATTAATGATATTTGTTTTATTGGAAATAATGCACATATAGGAATTCATAATTTTATTGCTGCCGGAGTTAACATAAACGGAAGTGTGCATATAGGTAACAACAATTTTATTGGTTCAGGGTCTACTATTCGAAATAAAATTTCTATAGGAAGTAATAATACCATCGGTGCGGGTGCGGTAGTGGTAAAACATATTGCTGATAACAGCACCTGGATAGGCAATCCTGCACAGGAAACAAATAAAAGCAAAGGAGTACAATTATGAAAACAGAAAAACAAAAAGTTCTTATACTCAGCCCTCATACCGACGATGCCGAATTGGGTGCAGGTGGTTATATTTCGAAATTAATTGAAGATGGACATGAAATAATGTGGGTGGTGTTTTCCTCTGCCCGGGAATCAGTACCCGAAGGTTTGCCAAATAACACCTTGGCTCAGGAATTTGAATCTGTTGTAAAAAGTATTTCACTTTCTCCCAACAATTATATTATCCACGATTATAAAGTTCGTCGATTACATGAGCATCGGCAAGATGTACTTGAAAATCTTGTTCAAATTCGCAATTCATTTCAACCAACATTAGTTATTGGCCCTTCTATTCACGATTATCACCAAGACCACCAAGTAGTTGCTCACGAAATGATACGTGCCTTTAAATCGTATAGTAGTATTATTTGTTATGAATTACCATGGAACAATGTTCAGTTTGATAACCAAATGTTTATACGTTTAGAACAACGACATATAGATTCTAAAATTAAACTTTTACAACATTATAAATCACAAATTGTAAAACAACGTAATTATTTTGATTCTGACTTTATTATCGGACAAGCTCGCGTAAAAGGAACCTGCGTTGCATGTAAATATGCAGAATCTTTTGAAGTTATTCGTTGGATTCTGTAGCTCACAGTACATTCTGACTTTTTGGTTAATCAGAATATTACAGTAGATATACAAACGCTACAAGATATTATCTAACTATTTATTTATATGTTTTTTTCACCACGGAGAACACAGAGAACCACAGAGTAAAAACCTTTGTGTAACTCGGTGTCCTCTGTGGTGAAAAATTACAGCTTTTGTTTTCGAGCACTGTCGACGGAGAGGATTGTTGAAAAGAAAAGTTCTTTGTTGTAAAAACCATGTTATTTTAAAGCAACACACATTACTGTAACACACATTGCAATAATATTTTTTGCGAACCTTATTCTATTTTTTCCGCTACATAATGGTTTTTACCACAGATTTTCACAGATTAAAAAAAATAAAAATCTGTGGTAATCCGTGTAATCTGTGGTGAATTTTTATAGTTTTGTACCATAACCGCAATACAATTTACTATGAATAAACTAAACACGATATCGTATGATATTATTGGATGTGCATACAAGGTACATGCTGAACTTGGTCCCGGACTATTAGAAAGCACCTATGAAGTTTGCTTGATGCACGAAATACTGCAATTAGGCTACCATGTAGAACGGCAAAAAGAATTACCGGTTGTGTATAAAAACAAAAAACTTGATGCAGGATATAGAATTGATTTATTGGTTGAAAATTCAGTAATTGTAGAATTAAAATCAGTAGACTCCATAGCTCCAATTCACGAAGCACAATTACTTACATATTTGAAGCTTTCAAACAAACAATTAGGACTTTTGATAAATTTTAATGTGTGTGATTTGAAAAAGGGAATAATGAGACGAATACTAACATAATAATTTCACCACAGATGGCCACAGATTTTCACAGATTAAAAAAAATAAAAATCTGTG
>JAWOEL010000131.1:0-2712 GCA_046482735.1 Bacteroidales bacterium
TGTGTAATTGCTTTGTCACGCCTTTTGCTTAAATTAGTTCTCGGATTTTAAAATGAAAATATGAATTCAAAGCATTAAACGGACTCCGGGTATGGCAAAAGTCGCGCCAGCTTTTCCGGCTAAATAAACCCTCGCTCACCGAGGATGCAGCCAAGTCACGGTCGGGTTATTTAGCCGAAAAAGCACAGCAAATCCACATACAGCCGAACGTTAGAGGGCATTATTACATAACCGACAAATAATTTTATCATGAAAAATCTATTCCTAATTTTAATGAGCTTTTCATTTCTTCTGAATGCTTTCTCTCAACCAAGCAATGTAGAGGATAAACCAAATAATATGGTTTTTATACCTGCTGGTACTTTTACAATGACTATAGAAGAAAACAATAATCCAATGAATATATCTGCTTCTGTGGATGCATTTTGGATGAGCGATGAGATTACGAATTCAGAGTACCGAGAATTTGTAGACTTTGTAAAAAACAATCCTGAATTGGAACTCTGCTGGATCGATTTTGATCATTTAGCACAAGACCAAGAAAATGATGTTACAAATACAAAACGGGAAGATTATCTTATTTGCGTCCAGAACTTTGAAATCATTGATAATATAATTGACACTAAAAATATGCCTTATGCAGATTATTTTAATAATGCAAAATATGACACCTACCCGGTAGTAGGAGTATCCCAAGAAAATGCAAGATATTATTGTATTTGGAGATCTGACAAAGAAAACCGAATACGACAAAAAGAAGGCAAAACATACAATTATCATAATTATAGACTGCCAATTGAAGCAGAATGGGCATATGTTGCCAGTCATACGCATATTAAGAAAAACAAATCCAAATCCAAAATCAAACCTTCTAAGTCTGGTCCAAAAAATGATTTTGGCTTATATAATTTTGAAGGCAACGTTTCTGAGTGGACCGCTTCATCTAAAGAAAATAGATGGACTAATCAGCCAGATGAAACTGTCGATAAGGATATGATAATTTATCGTGGTGGTTCATGGATATCAGGTTTAGATTTAGAAGAGCGGAATGAGTTAAATAATTCAGAAGCTAAAGCCTATATAGGATTTCGCATCGTTCAATCCTATTCAAAATGATATGATTAACGCCCTCTAACAAGTTGTATGTGATCATTACCGCAAGCAGCCATAAACTCCGTTAAACCTTGAATGAAAATTTGTATTTTTAATAGGAAAAATGAGGCGGTAACGCCACATACAACCGACCGTTAGGGGTAATTTGAATCACAACATCGACTAAATTAAACTTCAATCATGAAAAAAGCAACAATTGCCGCACTCTTATTCATTCTGGCATTAGACAGTTACACTCAAGATTTCGAAAACAGATTTTTAGCAGGCACATCAATCAGTATTATGCATGATGATGCAGAAAATAATTCAGCACTGCTTAATAATGCATACTTGAATATTATAAACACATATAGTATAGCAGGAGAATTCGGATATTTTCTATCTCCGAGAAGCATAATTGAACTAGAAGTAGGGGTATCAATAAAGAAGGAGAAACCAGGAATAACTCAAAATAATATAATGAGTCTCAATAAATATGGTATTTCAGTAAATCCGAAGTACAAATACATCAAAAAAATTTCCAATGAAATATGGCTTTACACTGATTTCAAAGCGATTTTCCAATACTTATCACATGAGAATATATTTTCTCAACTTGATGTGGTAACCTACGAATACGAAAACTTAAATATGCTTGGTACGGAGTATAAATATGGTGTGGCTGTAAATCCGGGTTGCATTATTAATGTCTTCAGAAACTTCGGAATCAAAATGGATTATTCATTATTTAGTATAATCCATTCAAGTATAAGCGAATCGGAAAATAATGAAGTGCCTTTTGATGACATTAAAGCATGGGATTACGGTATTAATATGAAGGTTTCAGGATTTAATCTTGGGATAATTTGTATCCTCTAAATGTTAAAATAAAAGAGATCTGATTATACTGAAAATGTGATATTGTATTTGGCGACTCAATTATAAAAAAAAATCATGTAAAATATGGGAGAAACTACCCCTAACAAGCTGTATATGTAATTGCTTTGTCACGCCTTTTGCTTAAATTAGTTCTCAGATTTTAAATTAAACTATGAATTCAAACCATTAAACAGACTCCATGTATGGCAAAAGTCGCGCCAGCTTTTTCGGCTAAATAAACCCTCGCTCACCGAGGATGCAGCAAAGTCACGGTCGGATTATTTAGCCGAAAAAGCACAGCAACTCCACATACAGCCGGAACGTTAGCAAAAATGCTGCCAACCATTCTATCCGAAAAAAACAATAAAAATTACCGTATTGGTAACTAATTTATTATCTTTGCAATAATAGTTATTATTCTGATGAGAGTTATCGCAAAAAAGATATTTCGCGAATTTTGGGAAAAACACGCAGATTCAGAAGATCAGTTGAAAACCTGGTTCAAGGAAGCTAGTAAGGCTCAGTGGTCTAGTCCCAATGATATTAAAAATGATTATTCCCAAGCGAGTATTTTAAAAGCAGGTAGGGTAGTGTTTAATATATGTGGGAATAATTATCGATTAATAGTGAAAATCAATTATCAAAGAGAATGGGTGTTTATAAGATTTATTGGCACCCATGCTGAGTATGACAAAATTGATGCGGAAAAAATATGAAATTATGGATATAAAAGTAATAAAG
>JAWOEL010000138.1:0-4251 GCA_046482735.1 Bacteroidales bacterium
ATTATACACAAGGTGATATTCCGCGCGAACAAAAAGTGGGGAATAGTGCTACTCAGGGTGTTATTCTGGAAGCGTCTGATTTACCGGGACGGTTACATGCCGGTATACTTGTTGGAAAAGCATCGGGAAGTGCGGGTTTTCAAAGCTGGGAAGATAAACGTCCACAAAATGTAACGGCATTTCGGCTACACAGAGGGTTTGGTAAACATATATTCGGCGTGAATTATATTAATCAATTTGGTCATACAGAAAATACTGTTTCGTATTCTGAATATGTAATAGATGGTGAATCATACTATGTTGATGCTGACAGAGTGAGTCAAATGGCAACTACAGTTGATGGAAAAATTCAGCTTTCATCTCGTATTCGTCTCGATATGGAAATTGGTCTGGGTTCGTATCTTAGTAATTTATACAATGATGGACTACAGGATAATATACAACCGGGAATTGATAATGTAAGCACATATAAACGAAATTGGGATGAGCTGTTATTTGCTGAAGTACAGGTTGCTGATTTTCCTTTGCGGTTTCAGGCATATAGAATAGGGGAACAGTATGTTAATTTTGCATCTTCGGTACAAAATACTTCTGTGGAGAAAACCGGTTCTAGCGGAGACCAAACAATGTCGAACACGTCTTGTTTTGCCGGTTTAATTCCGCAAATTGGTCAATCAACCAATAACAGACAGGGGGTAAATGCTTTTTTTGCGGAAGCATTTGGTGATGTGAAAATACATGTTGGTTATGGTATTTCTCAGGAGTTAACCAATATAGCCGGTGATGTGCGAAATGGCACGCGGGCTGATGAATTTGCTTCTGATGCAGACAGTGCAACAATAGCTTCATATACCAATAGTATTACAATTCAACATTCGCTAAACAAGTTGGCACGTTCTCGTTTTGGGTTTTGGGAAACATATACCGGACCATATTCACGTATTCATAATAAATACCGTCAATCATACGAAAATATTGTTATTACCGATACAGATGTCGATTACAAAAAATCATACACCAGTGTTGATTTAGAATTAAAATATAAAACAATTTTATGGAATCGTCCGGTTATTTTTGCAAATTATATTCAGTATAATTCGGTGCAGGATAAATTATCACTTATACCCACATTTGATGATGAAGCGTTTGTCCGATTATTATATGACGAATTTACTGTGTTTTATAATATACAGCATAATCTTACTTTGGTGGGCTTAGCTGGATATGAAACTGTCTTGGGCAATCATCGTACTGAGTTGGCCGATGAACATGGCGAATTAGTATTGAATGATGATGGTGCCATTGTTTATAGTGAAGAAGGTAATCCTATACATCAAATAGATTATGGATATGGATTTGGTATTGATTACAATTTTGGTAATCGTGCCAGTTTGCACTATCGTCATCGCTGGTATTCTCACGAAGACACACATTTTTTATTAGATAGTTTTACCGGAAACGAAGCAACAATTGAACTTAAAATATTTTTTTAAAACATGATGAAAAAAGTATCTCTATTATTCGTTATTACAGTTGGTATATCACTGTTTATGAATGCCCAAAACACCTATTTTACGGGTATGGGGCGAGCATTGTTTACAATTGATGAAATGACAGATGAATTGCATGTCGATGAGCAGCAAAGAGCGTCTGCAGGTTACACTACGTTTGATTTAGGTGTGAATGTCGAAAGTAAAGGTCTTATGCGAGCCGGTGCTATTATTCGGGCACGAAACGAGTTTGGTGGTTTTTATGCTGATGGTAGCTCTACTCTTGCTATTCGTCAAATGCAGGTAGAAGGAACTATTGGTAAGTATGTGAAGTATGAATTGGGTGATATATATATGCATCAAACGCCATATACTATCTGGAATTTTAATGAAAGTTTTATTGATTATGAAGCCGATATTTTCAGCTTACGTAGAGATGTGGTTAACTATGAAAATTATTTTATCGATAATAATTGGAGAATGCAAGGGGTACATGTAAACTCTACTTTTCGGTTTATGAATGGTATAGAATCTATAGGTGTGCAAGCATATGGTGCACGATTGATAGAGTCCGATCTTTTGACTATTCCGGATAGATTACTGTTTGGCGGTAAGGCTTCGGTTGTGCAAAGCACGCGTGCTCAGCTTGGTCTAAATGCGGTTGCTATAAGTGATATTGTTGGTACTGTGGAGGCTTCAGAAATTAATTACCATAATGAGGTATATACCAGTGATTTTATCTTCAAATGTATTGAAAAAAACCAGGTGAAATTACAATTGCTTGGTGAGGCAGGGTATTCATTTACCGATTTGGTGGAAGAATCTACTAGTACCGATAAGAATAAAGATGACTACTTTTTTGATCTGGGTGCAAAATTATTATATACACCTAAAAATTCATTTGGACTTGAGTTAAAATATCGTGATGTAGGACCGAATTTTAATAGTCCTGCTGCACAAACACGTCGTATAATTGAAAGTGACGAGAATTATTCGCTTGAGTCTTTTCCACACTTTAGTGGTGGCGAAGTATTGCGTAATATGACTATGCTCGATAGAGTATCGCAGGAGTATGGATTGTACAACACGGGTATTTCAACTGTATTAATGGATTTTCTTCCCCAATACAATAATATAGAACCATATGGTCAGGCTACGCCAAATAGAAAAGGTTTGTCTGCCGTATTTTCGTATAGTGATTCTTTGGATATTGTTGCGGTTACACTCAAAGGAGATTTTTTATCAGAAATTTATGCTGCCGGCGATGCTACAACGCAGAAACATCGGAAATTTACCGGATTACAAGGAGGTGTTGAATATGCTGTGAATAAATCGTTTGATTGGGAAAAAAGTCTGATTGTAAAAGCTGGTGGTGCATATGAGTTAACAACGCGTGATGGTGACTTGCCAATTGATTTGCAAAGTACATCAATTGATATAGGGGTAAATGCCGAAACTATTAAAAATTTGCATGTTTTACTTGGAGCAAAAGTATTACAGGCTCAGGGCGATGAGTTTTTGGTAGTACTGAACAGATTAAATGAGGTAACTTCCGGAAGTGAACCGGTATCGTTTGATTTTAACGAAACCTTATGTGGGGCAGGATTTCAATATGATTTCTCAAATACAGCGTATTTTTCTGCTCAGTATATGGTGAGTAATTACGATAATAATAAGCCGGGAGAAGAGAAGTATACTTTTACGACAAATCAGTGGTTCTTTACATTTAATATAAGTTTTTAACATATGAGAGTACGGATATTAATTATACTAAGTATAGCTTTTTATGCCCTTGTAGCGTGTAAAGTTTCGGTTGATACGGTGTCGTTAGAGAATAATTATATGACTAGTATACATCCGGGCGAAAAAGTAAGTGCTGAAGATGAAATTGTGGTTACCGGAAAACCGGTATTAAGCTATAATAATGGAAATTTGTTGGAAAACCTTAATTGGTGGAGTTTGCAGGGTATAGAGTTTGAGCAAACCGATGATGCTGTTGTGTTTGAATTTGATAATATTGGGCCGTCATATACTCCTTTTGGTGCCGATTTGCCATTGTTGGATTTTGAAAAAGAGGATGTGGTAATTAAAATTACTGCGCGTGCCGAGAGTAAGGGTGGCGATGTGCCTGTTTTGAGCATGCAACTTGATGATTCCGAGGGCGTACAGGCAAATGGAAGAAGACCGGAGGCACGAATAGGTAATACAGATGAATATACTGATTATTATTTTGATTGTAGTGATATTTGGATTCAAACCTATCCAGACAAAAAGGATGTGAATGCGTCTATTATAAATAAAGTATTGTTTTTTGTGAATCCCGGTAATACGGGATATACAGGCAAAATATTTATACAAGATATTCAGGCATTGCCAATAGATTCTATACAGGAAAATCAGGAATTTAAAATTCCGGTAGGAAAAGAAGGAGGTGTGGTAAGCAGTTTTAATTCGCAGGATTTAGACGATTGGTGGGCTTCAGAAAAATATTCATTATCATGGAATTCTGACAGTACACTAAAAATATCGTGTTCTCAAGTAGGTCCGGATTATGGTTCGTTTAGTGTAAAATTGCCTGAGACAATGGATATGTCTATGGCATATAAATTGGTACTCAAAGCTCGGTATGAAGGAGAAGGGTATCCGGAATTGCGGGTAGATGTACAGGATTATAAGGGGTATTTGTCGCCGGATTGCCATTCGACAAATACCCCTTATAATCCTGTACATCTACCCGCAATTCCGGATACCCTTCTCCTTC
>JAWOEL010000011.1:0-20441 GCA_046482735.1 Bacteroidales bacterium
CAAGATAAGAAAGGGATTGCCCTATGTTTTTATATCACACCAAAATAAATTATTATTTGGCATTGCAGACACAAATATATATAAAATATTAGAAATTGCAATTTATAAGAAAAAATATTTCTCTCTCAAATATAAGAATTTTAAAAATTCCATATTTCCGAAACATACAGAATAAAAAATAATTCCCGAAAATGATACTTTTTTTAAAGTGGTTGGAAAATAGTTGGAATACAACCCAAATAAAAAACCCCAACTCATTAAAAGTCAGGGTTTTGTTATTTAATAATGTACCGAAGGTGGGACTCGAACCCACACGATATTGCTATCACCGGATTTTGAGTCCGGCGTGTCTACCAATTCCACCACTTCGGCAAGTGTATGTGCAAATATAATATACTTCAGGCAAACTGCAAACACATTTATTTATAAACTGAAATAAATATGATTATTAAATGTATTTCTGTAAATACCTTTAAGGTCAAAAAACGCGAGCGGTTTCTGTGAAATCTCTTCAAAATAAGATACCGGCAAATCACAAAATTCAGTATGCTTTACTGCCAACACTATAGCATCGTACTTACCATGCGGTTCGCGCAGTAAATTATGATTATAAATCTTTTTCACGTCTATTTTAGAGGCATGAGGATCAACTACATCAACCTCTATACCAAATGACTGAAGTTCATGAACCGTATCAAATATTTTCGAATTTCGGATATCACTTACATTTTCTTTAAATGTGGCTCCTAATATTAATACTCGTGAATATTTTAAAACTTTTCCGGCATTATTTATTTCTTTAATAATATTTTTTGCCAAATAAATAGGCATATCATCATTAATAGCTCGTCCTGATGCTATTATTTGTGCATGATGCTTTAATTGTTGTGCTTTATACGTCAAATAGTACGGGTCTACACCTATACAATGCCCCCCCACTAAACCGGGTGTTACATTATAAAAATTCCATTTGGTTGCAGCTGCTTCAAGCACTTCAAATGTATTTACCCCAATTTTATTAAACAAAATTGAAAGCTCATTCATAAGTGCAATATTTACATCGCGCTGGGTGTTTTCTATTATTTTAGCAGCTTCTGCTACTTTTATGGAACTAGCTTTGTGAATTCCTGCATGTATGATAGAGCCATACAAATCAGCAATATGTTCAAGAGCTTCCTCATCGCAACCGGAAACAATTTTCAATATATTCGGTAAAGTCCTGACTTTATCACCTGGATTTATTCGTTCGGGCGAATACCCAACCTTAAAATCTTTACCCATACGTAAACCAGATAAATTTTCGAGTATTGGTACACAATCTTCCTCCGTTGCTCCGGGATATACGGTTGACTCATACACAACATAATTACCTTGTTTTAAAACTTTTCCTACTGTAGCGGTTGCCGACAATAATGGTCGCAGATTAGGAATATTGTGTGAGTCTATAGGTGTTGGCACAGCCACTATAAATACTTCAACATCAATTAAATCATCTATTTCTGAGGTGAAATAAATATCTGTATGTAAAAAATCATCGGTTTCTAATTCTTCACTTGGATCTTTTGATTGCTGTAATAATTCAATTCGTGACTGACTAATATCAAACCCTATAACTGTATATTTTTTTGCTAATTCCAATGCTAGGGGTAGTCCTACATAACCTAAACCTAATACAGCAATTTTTTTATCTTTATTCTGTATACTCTCTATCATACAACTATTTTATCTCTTTTGGTTAAAACAGAACACAAATATATAATTTTAAATCTTCTAAAAATCAGTATATAATAAATATTTTTTTCGTGTATGCTGAAATTCACGTAAATCATCTTGCCATATAGCTTGTATATCTTGTTGAGATAAACCATGTTCGATTGATTTGCGAAGTTGTTTTGTTCCTGATAATGTATAAAAAAAAGAGGTAAAAAATTTCTCTTTATGTGGATAATTAGTATAAGCTTGTTTTAAAATATCCAAGAACAAACCGTGTGAGCCAACAGAATCGGTGTTATATGTTCGTAAATCATGTCCGTAGCAAACTGTGCCTTTATAGCGTGGATTTTTACTTGCTCCCGGAATAGAACGTGGCACAAAGGAAAATTCGCGTATAGAATAGTCCGGGGCACCTATAACTTCAAACGGAAAATCTGTTCCACGTCCGCAACTCATTACTGTGCCTTCAAAAAGACAGAGAGTAGGGTATAAATATATTGATTGCATAGTTGGCAAATTAGGTGATGGCGGTATTGGTAGAGTATACCGTTGAGAATGTTTGTATGTATCGCATTTTATAACCGAAAGATTGCACGAAACAGAGTTATGTAGCCATCCTTCTCCATTTATCATTTGAGCATATTCACCAATTGTCATTCCATGTACTATAGGTACAGGATGCATACCCACAAACGATGAAAATTCGGGCTCCAAAACCGGACCGGCTATATAAAACCCATTTGGATTTGGTCTGTCGAGCACAATGCACGCCACATCATTTTCTGCACAGGCTTCCATTACATAATGCAATGTAGAAATATAGGTATAAAACCTGACCCCGACATCCTGAATATCGAACAACACTACATCTACCTGTTTTAAGTGCTCTGGCGAAGGCTTTTTTTGATTTCCGTACAGCGATATTATGGGTAATTGTGTGAGGCTGTCTATAGAATTATGTAATTGCTCTCCGGCATCTGCAGTGCCTCTGAATCCATGTTCCGGACTAAAGACCGACACCACATTTACTCCTCTGGATAATAAAGTATCAACTATATGAACAGAATCTACACACGAAGTTTGATTTGCAACAATTGCTATGTTTTTGTTTTGAATAAGAGAAATATAATGATCGGTTCGTTCGGCTCCTACTTTTCCGGAAAAATATGTTTGTCCTGATGTTGGTAAAGAAAGTAATAAAACGAAAAAAATATTTGTTAGCATAAAAAATGTATATTTGTACATATGAATGTTGAGTTATATATAGCAAAAAAAATTTTACCCCATAAAAGTAATGCAAATATTTCAAAACCAATTGTAAGAATTGCAAAAATTGCTATTGCTTTGGGATTAGCGGTCATGATTATCGCAATTTCGGTAATTATTGGGTTTAAATCTACTATTTCCGAAAAGTTATTTGGCTTTTCGTCTCATATTCAAATTGTGAATTTCGATGCAAATAATTCATTTGAAACTATTCCAATAACAAAAGATTCTGTGCTTTTCGCGAAACTTCAATCGCAGGAGTACATAAAACATGTGGAATATTTTGCGACAAAACCGGCAATTATAAAAGGTGAAAAATCGGTAAAAGGTGTTATCGTAAAAGGTATAGATTCAGTATTTGATTGGTCTTTTTTTAACGCTCATTTGATTGCAGGAACACACTTTAGTCTTTCTCATACTATTACTGACAGCGTACTTATTTCAAATTCAATAGCCAAATTGCTGAATGTGTCTGTTAATGATTCATTTATAACAACATTTGTGCCTAACAAAAAAGGGAAAAGACCACGAAAACGACAATTTATTGTAGCCGGAATATACGAAACAAATTTACAAGAAATAGATGATCGGTATATTGTTGCTGATATGCGTCACATTCAATCCCTTAATTATTGGAACGCTGACCAAGTTAGTGGCTATGAGGTTTTTATAAACAATCGTAACACTATTACAACACACAAGGCAAATATACGGGAACTTATTGGTTTCAATATATCTGAAGAACCCGAATATCTGTATGTGCGGACATTGCGCGAAACAAATCCGCAAATATTCGATTGGCTCTCTCTTCTTGATATGAATGCCTGGATTATAATAATACTTATGATATTGGTGGCTGGTATGAATATGATAACGGGTTTGCTTGTTATTATTTTAGAAAAAACAAATGTAATTGGCATACTTAAAACTTTGGGGGCACATAATCACAGCGTGCAAAAAATATTTTTGTATGTGGGGAGTGCTATTATTACAAAAGGTATAATATGGGGAAATATTATTGGCCTGTTAATTTGTACAATACAATACTTTTTCCATATCATACCACTTGACCCCGAAATATATTTTATGTCATATGTGCCTATTTCATTTCCTATAGTACCAATTATTTTAATAAATATTGGAACGGTAATCATAACTATTTGTATGTTGTTGCTTCCCGCATTAATTATATCTAAAATTAACCCGGCATATGCTGTAAAATTTGAATAAATTGCCTGATATGTGGCAAAACAGATAAATTTTATATATATTTGTTTTTACAGTAAATAGTAAAGAAAAACAGTATGACTGATAAAGACAAAAAAACCGATTCACAAGATTCACAAAATAATTCTGCTCAGCAAAAAGCTGAGCAACATAACCCGACTCCTAAAGAAAATGATGAATTGTTTATAGAACTTGATGATTCTCACGAAAGTCAGAATGCAGAAAACAAAAAAACCGAACCAACAGACAAAACAACACAAGCTTCTTCTGCCACAGAAAAAACAACAAACCAACAAACCAAAAATACTATGACTGATTCTCACAAAACAGAATCCAAAAAATCTTCTAAATCTACCGGAGCAAAACCAGGTAAGCCAAAAATACCACAGCTTAAACGAATTAATATTGGGAAAAACGGGAAAAAAATCATTCTTATTTTTTCTGCAGTAATAGTCTTTCTTGCTATTGGTGGAACAATTATGTTTAAGAAATATCCTGAAACTTTAGCAGTATGGATGCCCTTTTTAGAAATTGAGGGATATGCTGAATCAGATGTAATTGATGAGGCTAAATCTGATTTTCCTGTATCTGAAGCTGATGAAACTATATCGCGAGTTGATAAAGAAACAGATGAGAAAGCACGTGATAAAAGTACTGAGGACAAAAATGAAACAACTACTGCAAATAGTGCTGAAGAAGAGGACGAAAAAGAAGTTTCTGAGGATGAGGTTGTAGATAAAATAACTGAAAATCTTCAACAATCGCAAACTGACACAAAACCTGCGGATGCTAAAATTAAGACTCCTGCATGGCTTATAGGGTATGCAAGTGTTTCTCAAAAAAAGAATGCTGTTCGCAATGTGAAAGCTCTTCGAGAAAAAGGCTTTTCTGCCGGTTATTACTGGATTCCGGACTACAAACAAGCAGGTCCGGAATTATACAAAGTGTATATTGGTCCTTTTGAATCGCAATCGGATGCTCAAAACAGTTTGTCGAATGTAAAAGACCTTATGCCAAACGCATATGTAATGATATTACAATAGTATAAAGGCTACTTCTAAAGTAGCCTTTTTTTTAGGGATACACAGTATTCTTTATGAAAAAATGCTGCGATACGTACATCGCATATAATAAAGTACCGAACATTCATTATTAGCGATTCATACAAGCATATAAATCATCTATTTCTATAGGAATATCTTTACACAAATTTTCATTTCCATTTTGAGTAATTAAAATATCATTTTCAAGTCGTATGCCGAGACCTTCTTCCGGTATATATATACCGGGTTCACAGGTTAGAACCATGCCAGGTTCCAGTTCCACATCTTTTTCGCCCACATCATGAGTGTCCAAGCCTAAGAAATGAGAAACCCCATGCATAAAATATTTAAAATATGCTGGTTTTTTAGGATTTTGAGAATCGATCTCATCTTGCGAAATTAATCCCAGTTGAAGCAATTTATGCTCAATAAATGTGCAGCTTTGTGCAT
Source organism: Bacteroidales bacterium (assembly GCA_046482735.1). GTDB lineage: Bacteria > Bacteroidota > Bacteroidia > Bacteroidales > UBA1715 > JAQICB01. The sequence goes on from JAWOEL010000011.1 coordinate 5,700, forward strand.
GAACAGTACGTATAGTAACCCCGGGTTTCATGCAGTCTTGTGTAAGTTTTTGAACATCCAAAACAGCAGAATACACCTCTTTCTGCCGAGCAGAAAATGTACCATTTATTGGAAAAGTTCTCGAACAATCACTCGCATAATTTGCATATTCTGCCCCAAAATCAAGAAACAACAAATTACCATCTTCAAGCATATCTGTATTAGTATTATAATGCAAATAGCACGCATTTTTACCTTGTGCAACAATTGGTGCAAAAGCATGCCCATGAGCTGCACGAGACAAAAACTCTGAAGTTAGTAAAGCCTCAATTTCATATTCATACATACCAGGTTTAGTATGTGCTAATACCTTTAAAAAAGCATTACGGGTAATATCACAAGCCTCCCGAATTAATTCAATTTCCTCAGGTTCTTTTATAATACGACATTCAGCCAATAATGGAGCGAAAGAACGAATTTCTTTGTGTCTGTAAGCTTTATGTATAAGTTTTCGAAATCTATCGTTGCATGTTTTTACATACGAAGAAAAGCGAGGATTTTCATTTCTTTTTAAATAAATTATTTTTGCACGTTGTGCATAGATAGTAAAAATACGAGCAAAATCATCTACTGTATGAATTTCCGATATTCCCGATATTTCCTGAGCTTTAGATACAGACAATTTTTCACCCTCCCACATTTCTATATCAGGATTAGGAGATAAAATACATAATTGTACTTGTTTTTCGGGTACCTCATCAGAAATAAATAATACTATAGATCTTTCTTGTTCTATACCCGTAGCATAAAAAAAATCTGAATCCTGCCGAAATGGGTGAAACTGATCGCCATTACGCGGCATTAAATCCTGTGAATGAATTACTGCCATAGAATGAGGTGGCATTTTTTGCAGAATTTTACGTCTGTTTTTTATGAATAATTTTGATGATATAGCTTTGTTTCTCATACAGTTATATATTTTACAGTAACATATAGGATGATATGTAGGATAATAATTCTTCTCGCTTAATTGGTTTTGCAATAACTCCAACACAACCAATACGTGTAGCCTCGTCTTTTTGCAAAGTCAGCACAAAAGCAGTTTGAATAAGAATTGGTATATCAGGAAACATATTCAATATTTCCTGAGCCGCAGTTATTCCATCTTTCAACGGCATTTTTACATCCATAAGAATCATACCGATTTCATTATGATGTATTTTGCACTTTTCTATAGCATCTTCTCCGTTTTTTGCACGAATATACGGAATATTCGCGTGCCCCAATATTTGTTCAACATAATAATAATTTATAGCATTATCTTCTGCAACCAATATTTTTTTAGACGATAAAGAACGAAATTCAGTTACTTTTAGAGTATTATCACGTTCTGTAGGATTAGCTTTTTTATATGGCAGAGTAAAATAAAAACTTGACCCGACATTAACTTCAGATTCAAGCCAGATTTCCCCCCCAAGCAGTTCCACTAATTTTTTTGAAATAGCTAAGCCCAAACCGGTACCACCATATGTGCGAGAAACTGTTAATTCTGCCTGACGAAATCGTTCAAAAATCTTGGTATGCAATTTAGGTGGAATACCAATTCCTGTATCTTTAACATAAAATTGTATCCAGGACGAATAACACACGACGCCACAATGAATTTCTCCCTTTGAAGTGAATTTAAGAGCATTACCTAATAAATTTGAAATAATTTGAAATAATTTCGTTTTATCAGTTTCAAAATGTATCTCATCATCAGGAACATCTTGAATATAAGAAATATTTTTAGCACGAGCCTGTAATTCAAAAAAGCCGCGCACTTCCTCCATTAACTCATGTAAATCAACACTTTCTGTATTAACACTCATTGCCCCGGTTTCTATGCGAGAAATAGAAAGTATATCGTCAACTATGCGCAATAGTTGCTTACTACTTTCAGCAATAACGCGTGCATATTCATTTTTTTCTTCTTGCGATAATTCATCAGAAACCAGCATTTCAGAAAATCCTACTATACCATTCATTGGTGTTCGAATTTCATGACTCATATTTGATAAAAACGCAGATTTCAGACGATCACTCTCTTCCGCCTTTTGTTTTGCCACCAGTAAATCAGCTGTACGGTCATCAATTAATTTTTGTAAATCATTTCGATGACGAAACAATTCCTCATTTTGTCTGCTTATTTCTTCTTGTTTATCTTGCAAAATTGTATTGGTATGAGACAGTTCACGTGTTCGCTCGTCAACTTTTTGCATTAACATTCGTTTTTGTCGAGCATACATTGACAAGCGTAATTTTATAATTCCCCAAATAATAAGAACAACACAAATTAATACACCAATGTAGAAATATATAGTTTGCCACCAGGGAGGAGTTATATGTATTGTAAGCATACACGGTTGCTTATTCCAAATGCCATCATTATTAGCCCCTTTAACCATAAAGGTATATATGCCCGGTTGAATATTGGTGTACGTTACACTGGTTTGTGTACCAGCATCTATCCATTCCGAATCATACCCCACAAGTTTATAAGAATATCTGTTTTTTTGCGGTACTAAATAATTCAAAGCAGCATATTTTATGATAAAATCAGAAGATTCATAATCTAGAGTTATTGTGTCTTGATAAAATGACGACTCTGTAATAGGAATATATTCTGCATTTTGATTTGGCACATATTTAAGCAAAAGCATATTGGTTATTTCTACCGGAGGCACTATTGTATTGATATCAATACTATCCTCGTGAAAATAGGTGAATCCTTGTGATGTGCCAATATATATATATCCGAAAGAATCTTTATAAATAGCACGTGCTTTTGTTTCATTTGCAGAAATACCATCTAAAAAGGTGAAACTTTGCACCTCCGCTTCTGTATGATTAGGAGACGGGATAAAACGTTTTATCCCGTTTAATGTTGAAATCCACGTTACATCCTTAGAATCTTGAACAATTCCCTGAACTGTAGTATTGTAATTACTATAAAAAGCAGGTTTTTTGAATTTTTTTTGGACTGTATCAAATTGTATTACACCATAATTTGTGCCAACTAGTATGTCGTTTTGGTGATTTATGTAAATACTTGAAATATAGGGAATAGAATACGGATTTCCCGAAAAATTCGGTAAGGGATAATGGGTAAATTTTTTGGTGTTAGAATTATATACATCTAAACCATGAAAATTGGAAATATACACACATTGGTTATCTGATACCTTAATATCATTTATAGAATTAGAAAAAATTGTTGTTTCATCAGTTGAATCTTCTGTATACGAATAAGTATCTTTTGAAATTAAATTATACCTAAAAACCCCATCATTTGGATCGACAGTGCCAATCCATAAATTATGTAAAGAATCTTCCTCTATGGCAAATACACTATTAGTAGAATTAGTACCTAAAGGAATATGCGTAAAAGTCTGCGATTCCTCATTAAATTTATTTAGTCCGCCACTCCAGGTTCCAACCCATAAATTACCAAACGAATCTTTATGCAAAGAATAAACAGAATTTCCTTGTAAACTTTGCGGATTACCCGGTTCATTAATATATGAAGTAAACGTGTTTGTGTTTTTATGCCAACAATCCAGCCCCGACTCTGTTCCTATCCATAATTTATCTTCATCTTCCAGAAAACAATTAATTAAATTACTACTCAAAATCTTTTCACTTCCTTTGTATTCTTCAATTACGTGAAATTTTTTGATGCGTTTCGAAGTATAATTAATTCCTCCACCAAATGTTCCTATCCAGATATCTCCCAAATTATCTTCATAGACATGAAAAATGGAATTGTCAGATAAACTATTAGCATGAAGAGGTGATTTTAAATAATGCTCCATACGAGCTCGCTCACCAAATTCATAGTCTTTTAAATCAAGAACATGTAACCCTTCTCCCGAACCACGCCCAATCCATAATTGGTGTTGAGAATCTACGCATAAAGTAATAATATTTCCTGAAAATAGAGTAGTCGTGCGAAAATTCTGAGGTTCATCATAGGGGTTTTCACATACCGTTAATCCACCACGTGCACTCCCAATCCATAGACGATTTGCTGCATCAAATACAAGAGTTAAAATATCATTGCTTATAAGTTCCGGCCAATTGGTGGTAGCATAAAATCGCGAAAAGTTTTGTGTTTGCCTGTTAAATTTATTTAGACCAAATTTAGTTCCTACCCATACATTATTTTCATTGTCAATCAATATTGTATTAACGTAATTATTGCTTATTGTAGTCGTATCATCTTTCGAATACTTAAATATCTCAGATTTTCCGGTTTTATCATTATACTTAATCAATCCGTTATTGGTTCCAAACCAATATGTGCCATTAGTATCAATTGCTGTACACAGTACCGGATCAAAATAGTGAATAGGAAAAACAGAAGATTTATGGGTATAAATATTATAAAGAAATACACCTATATCAGTACATACAAGCATATGTTCATCATCTTTTGATACTATAGCATTTATGTTAGTATAGTTAAATGGAACATGTTTAAAGTTAACCCCGTCATACCGGTTAAGCCCCGAAGATGTGCCAAACCACATGAATCCCCGATTATCCTGATATACACATCGCACCCAGTTATCGCTTAATCCATCCTGCGTATTTTTCGAATAAAATGATACGGATTCATGTGCATGTGCTCCGTAAAATAAGCATATACTACATACGCATATAAATAAGAGTCGAGCTTTGTTAATCATATGCATAAAGTTTGCAGATAAAAACTTTGTGTTGATTCAGAATATTCAGTCCGGGGATTTGTAATCAAACATTGACGCTTGGATCTTACATACAAATAAAGTTTTTGAAAACTAAGCCTAACATCATGAAGGAATACATAAAACATAACTGAATTTTTTCTGAAAATATTTATTTTAAACATATGCGTTTTAAATTATCCCAATACCGCATTGGACGTAAATCCAAACATCATGGATAAACAGTAATTATACTTAAACACAAATATATATGTTTCAAATTATTTATCCTGATTTGTCAGGCTATTTGTACAAAAAAAGTTGTATAAAAAAAACAACCCGGATTCGATATTAGAATAGTATTTATATGTAAAGTCCTGAAGAGTGCGGATCAACAAGTGCGTATAGTACTTAATGCTCTTCAATATTCCGGGTTGTTTAATCGTATAGAGTATTTCAAGTATAAAGATACTGATTCCGTAAAGCAAAAGTCAAATAAAGACTGGTGATTTTTAATAACGTGAGTTCGACATAATTTTTCAAGTTCAGGTTGATGTAAAATATGAGAAATGTTTCAATCTTTATGGCACCTATTTTTGCGAAAAAACAGCCTTTAAACACGTATTATGTATCCGAAAAGCAATTACAATTACCCGAATATTTTGTAACCGTAATAATAATCAATGAGTAATTTTTTCAACAATTGTAATACCATCACGAATAGGAATAATAACCTGTTCTACTCTGTTGTCATTTTTAATATATGCATTACAATCTACAATTCCCTTGGTTTGAGCATTTTTAGAAATATTATCAGGTTCCACAACATGACCATTCCATAACGTATTATCGATAATAAGAAAACCACCACAAGGCATTTTGCGTAATGCCGCATTATAATATTCAATGTAATTACGTTTGTTCCCATCTATAAATACAACATCAAAATTATAGGAAAACTTCGGAATAACATCCAGAGCATCACCTATATGCATATGTATTTTATGAGCATACTCAGACTGCGAAAAAAAATGTTGTATTTTTGGTTCCAACTCATCATTTATTTCAATAGTATCAAGCGTCGCATGTTCAGGCAGTCCTTCAGCAATACACAAAGCAGAATATCCCAAATACGTACCGATTTCCAATACATGAGTCGGTTTTATCATTCGAATAAAAGTTTTGAGAATGCGACCCTGCAAATGCCCCGAAACCATACGAGGATGAATAACTGAAAGATGAGCCTGACGACGCAATTCGTATAACAATTGCGGCTCATTATCACTATGTGACAGAATATATTCTTCTAATGTTTCAGACAAATTCATGTATTCAATAAAATAAAATTCAAAGGTATAAAAACTCATAAAATAATACTATTTTTGTAATAAATAGTCTTGCATATGTCATTACCCGAACATTTAAATCTATCAACATTATTACAACGCATTAAATCTACTATCTCACAAGAACTCGAACACTCATATTGGATAGTAGCAGAAATAAGTGACAGCAACATAAACTATCGTGGCCATTGCTACATGGAACTTATAGAAAAACCCGAACATGCCGATAATATTATAGCAAAACAGCGTGCAACTATATGGGCACGAAATTATACAATGATTTCTTCGTATTTTGAAAGTGTTACCGGCACCACATTACAAAAAGGAATACGCATTCTCTGTCGCGTTTCGGTCGAATTTCATGCTTTGTATGGATTATCATTAAACATAATAGATATAGAGCCGGTATTTACCATAGGAGAAGATGAAAAAAGAAGACAAGAAATAGTACGCAGGTTAGAAAACGAAGGCATCGCATATCTTAACAGAGAAATAGAATTGCCCGAAGTAATACAAAAAATAGCCATAATTTCTTCTCCTACTGCTGCAGGATATGAAGATTTTATGCAACAACTCAACAACAATTCCTATAACTTCATATTTTATACCTGTCTGTTTCAAGCATCAATGCAAGGTCAGGAAGTAGAAAAATCTATAACATCTGCACTTGAGAGAATTTATGAACACGAAGATTCTTTTGATGCCGTAGTTATAATAAGAGGTGGTGGAGCAAAAACAGATTTGCGCTGGTTCGATTCATATATACTGGCAGCTCATATTGCACAATTTCCGTTACCGGTAATTTCCGGAATAGGACACGATAAAGATATGTCTATAGTAGATATGGTATCGCACACAAGTCTTAAAACGCCAACTGCAGTTGCAAATTTTATTATAGATTATGCCTCGGAAATGTATTCGCATATAGAAAAACTTCAAGCAGACTTGCATACCGTGGTTTCTGAATATTTTTCCCGCAAAGAATTAGAATTTCAACAGTTAAACAGTACTTTTATACATACCACAAAAAAAGCTGTATCCGAAGAAACATATACACTTCAAAAAATGGCACAACTTGTTTCAACTCATTCTCGAGCATCTTTATACAGAGCACTTTCCACGTGTTCCACATTATCATATAAACTTTCAGCAGAAAAAAATGCGTATATACAACACAAACATGACAATTTATTAACACTATCACACCATTTCTCACATACTGTTCCTGCATTTTTCACCTATCATACACATAAGTTAGAATTATTTACTTCGCATATACAATCGCATAATCCCGAGCATATTCTCAAACAAGGCTATAGCATTACCCACAACAAGCAAGGCAAACGACTATTTTCAGCCACATCAGTACAAAACAATGACATACTCTATACCCAATTAGCCGACGGAACCATAATCAGTAAAGTTTACACATAATATGTCAGTTTCCGTACGCACAAAAGACACAATAATGTATCTGTCATGTATATCAAATTCTGCCTGTATTGCCGGGTTTACAACACGTTATGGAGGTGTTAGTACAAATAAATATGCCAGTTTAAACACCGGACTCAACACCAAAGACACCAAAAAAAATATTGTACACAACCGAAATCTGTTTTTCAACACAATTACACCCGGGTATAAGCCGGTCTGTTTAGAACAAATTCATTCAAACAGTGTGCATAAAGTAGACTCGCAATACGAATCGCCACAACAAGGAGATGCATTCTACACCCGAAAAAAAGGAATTTTACTTACCATAACCACCGCCGACTGTGCTCCAATACTTATACATGATACACAATACACTATTATAGCAGCAATACATAGCGGATGGCGCGGAGCACATTCACATATCATAGAAAACACCATATCTGAATTATCACAATATGTTACTCCAGAATCTCTCCACGCGTATATAGGCCCAATGATACAACAATCAGCATATAAAGTAGGAGAAGAATTTTATACATTTTTTCCTTCAACATACATACAAAAAATAAAAAATGCTTTTCATTTCAACCTCAATCAATATATCGAAGACACACTTACAAAGTGCAACATCGGCACAATTACAAACACAAAATTATGCACACACGGGAATCCAAACTTATTCTACTCATACAGAAGAGACTCCGAAACAGGACGAATAATGTCGTACATAGGTCTCAAATAACAAGAAGAATTAAAAGTGTAATATTTTAAAAAATCCTTACAAAAAATATTAAAAAATCTCGAAAAAAAATTAATTTTGTAGCAAATGAAATCTAGTATTATTTTTTAAAAGTTTAAATTAAGTGTTATGGCGAATGTTTTTAGCTATTCAATAGGGAGGAAGTTGATAATGAGTCTTTCGGGACTGTTCCTCATTATGTTTTTGTTCGTACATCTAACCATTAATTCATTATTACTACTTGACCCCATATTTGGAACGCAAGAAGGTGAAATGTTTAATGCAGGCGTACATTTTATGAGTATTAATCCGGCAATTAAAATTATTGAGCCGATATTATTTGTAGGTTTTATTATACATATATTATACTCAATAGTATTAACTTTCCAAAACATGCGAGCACGCGGATCGAGTGTATACTCATCAGGAAATAAAACAAAAGATGTAGAATGGACATCAAAAAATATGTTTATATTAGGAATTGCGTTAGTTGCATTTTTGGTAATACATTTAATTCAATTCTGGGTAAAAATGAAATTTACCGGTGATCCATTATTAGCTGATACAACATTTTCATATTTTGGAGTTCAAACAACCGGACATAACGCATATGCATTAGTGCATGAAACCTTTCAGCATCTTTGGGTTATGATAGCATATATAATAGGAGGAATAGCATTGGCACTACACATGTCTCATGGTTTGTGGTCTGCTTTTCACACAGTAGGTTTCAGCAATAATATATGGTTAACACGCTTACAAACTTTAAGTACTGTAATAGCATGGATAATTGGTCTTGGTTTTTGTACAATAGCAATCGTACAATTTGCATTCTATCCATTATCATAATTAAATTTTTAAAGAAATCAGAACTATGACAACATTAAATAATAACATACCTGAAGGATATATCTCTGAGAAATGGGATAATTATAAAAACAATCAAAAATTAGTAAATCCGGCAAATAAACGAAAGCTCGATATTATTGTAGTCGGCTCTGGCTTAGCTGGTGGTGCAGCTGCTGCATCATTTGGAGAATTAGGGTTTAATGTAAAATGTTTTGCCTACCAAGACAGTCCTCGTCGTGCCCATTCTATTGCGGCACAGGGAGGTATTAATGCAGCCAAAAATTACCCAAACGATGGCGACAGCATATACAGATTGTTCTACGACACTGTTAAAGGTGGCGATTACAGAGCACGTGAAGGAAACGTATACAGACTTGCACAAGTAAGTAACAGCATAATAGATCAATGTGTTGCACAGGGAGTACCTTTTGCTCGTGATTACGGCGGTCTTCTTGATAACCGTTCATTTGGTGGTGCCCAGGTTTCCCGAACATTTTATGCAAAAGGACAAACCGGACAGCAGTTATTGCTCGGAGCATACAGTGCTCTCAGCCGTCAAATAGGTAAAGGCACGGTTGCTATGTACAATCGTACCGAAATGATGGATGTAATTGTTATTGATGGCAAATGTCGTGGAATAGTAACACGAAATATGGTTACCGGCGAAATTGATGCTCATTTTGGACATGCAGTTGTATTAGCTACCGGTGGATATGGAAACGTATTTTTCCTTTCAACTAATGCCATGGGTTCTAACGGAAGTGCTGCATGGAAAGCGTATAAAAAAGGAGCATACTTTGCAAATCCTTGTTACGTGCAAATTCACCCGACTTGTATTCCGGTACATGGTGAATTCCAATCTAAATTAACGTTAATGTCTGAATCATTACGTAATGATGGTCGTGTATGGGCACCAAAACGTAAAGAAGATGCAGAGGCAATTCGTGCAGGGAAATTGAAACCACAAGATATTCCGGATGAACAACGAGATTTTTATTTAGAACGTCGGTATCCTGCTTTTGGAAATTTGGTACCGCGTGATGTTGCTTCGCGTGCTGCAAAGGAACGATGCGATGCCGGATATGGTGTAGAGAGTGGTGAAGCTGTATATTTGGACTTTAAATATGCTATAGATCGATTAGGGAAAGATGTTGTGGAAGCACGATATGGTAACTTGTTCCAAATGTATGAAAAGATTACCGATCAAAATCCATATGAAACACCTATGATGATATACCCGGCTATACATTATACAATGGGTGGTATATGGGTTGATTATGAATTACAAACAACTATTCCGGGATTGTTTGCAGCAGGAGAAGCAAATTTCTCTGACCATGGTGCAAACAGACTGGGAGCATCTGCTCTAATGCAAGGTTTAGCAGACGGTTATTTTGTGTTGCCGTATACAGTTCAAAACTATTTAGCTGATGAAATTCATACACCACGTATGGATACCAATTCAGAACCCTTTAATAAAGCTGTAGCAGAAGTAAAAGAACATATTAATGCATTAATGAGCATTAAAGGATCTAAATCTGTAGATACTTTCCATAAAAAACTCGGTACTATAATGTGGGAACATGTTGGTATGGCGAGAAGTAAAGAAGGATTGCAAAAAGCAATAGAGGAACTTCAACACATAAAAGATGAATTCTGGAAAGACGTTAAAATTCCTGGTTCTGCAGATGATTTAAATCCCGAACTCGAAAAAGCAAATCGTGTTGCTGATTTTATTGAGTTAGGTCAATTAATGGCTCGTGATGCATTACACAGAGAAGAGTCTTGTGGTGGCCATTTTAGAACTGAGCACCAGACACAAGAAGGTGAAGCGTTGCGGGACGATGATACTTATGCGTATGTTGGTGCATGGGAATATACTGGCGAAGACAAAGAACCTACTCTTCATAAAGAAGACTTAAAATTTGAATTCTGTAAATTAAATCAACGTAATTATAAATAATGCAAGTTATTAACGTTCATTTTTGAACAAAAAATATATACTGATGAGTGAACAAAAAGGTTTAAATTTAACTCTTAAGGTGTGGCGTCAAAAAGGTCCTAAAGAAAAAGGACATTTTGAAACCTATTCTTTACAAAATATTTCTCCGGATAGTTCTTTTCTTGAAATGATGGATGTTCTCAACGAACAACTTATAAACGAAGATAAAGATCCTATTGCTTTTGACCATGACTGTAGAGAAGGTATTTGTGGAATGTGCAGTTTATATATAAATGGTCGTGCTCATGGACCTGATGAAGATATTACTACATGTCAGCTCCACATGAGAAAGTTTAAAGATGGGGAAACTATTACTGTTGAACCATGGCGTTCTGCCGGATTTCCGGTAATTAAAGACTTAATTGTTGATCGCACAGCATTTGACAAAATTATGGCTGCCGGTGGTTTTGTATCGGTAAATACCGGAGGTGTGCCTGATGCAAATGCAACACCAATAGCAAAAGATAAGGCTGATGAAGCTATGGATGCTGCTTCGTGTATTGGATGTGGTGCTTGTGTGGCAACGTGCAAAAATGGATCGGCTATGTTATTTGTTTCGGCAAAAGTTTCTCAGCTTGCTCTTCTTCCACAAGGAAAAATTGAAGCTGCAAGACGTGCGAAAGCTATGGTTGCCCAAATGGATGAACTTGGGTTTGGAAATTGTACTAACACTGGTGCTTGCGAAGTGGAATGCCCTAAAGGTATATCTATTGCAAATATTGCTCGGCTAAACCGAGAATTTCTGAAAGCTAAAATTAAAGATTAATATGTTAAAAGGGAAGTTCAGCTTCCCTTTTTAATACATGTTCTCATATAATTCCTTTAATAATTTGCTGTGTAACCTTAAATCTCTTGGTAGAGCTTATAATGTAGTTAGTAATGAGAATATTGCAGCATAATAAACTATCCAGGAAAAATGACGGCATTAATAAATCAATTACTATAATCATATGAAATCTGTAATCCTTTCATGTATATGTATTATATGCAGTATCGGCAGTTTTGCTCAGCAAAAGGCTATTTTACTTGTCCCTTTTGACAGTAAATTGTTTAATATTCAGGATTCCAAAATGATGCTGGAAGAATCTGATATGTCATATGAACAATGTGTACAATTTGTTACTACCAGTTTAGACGAACACTTAACACAAGCGGTGAAGGATTCTCTTCGCGTACATAGTTTGTTGAGAACATATACTACTGATGCATACAATGATGTAGATATTATACACGATCAAGCAGATTATGTATTAACGGAGAGACCTCATACTTTATCTCAAAAAAAAGAATTATCCGCTTTTGAAAAAACAAAACAGCGGTTTAATGCTCGCCGCAATAAAAAGAAAAAACAAGAAAAAAAATCTGTGGGAGGCGAAGTTGTAAGTGAAAAAGTGGATAACAGTAATAAGTTTTTAAGTGTAAAATTCCAGGATCCACAAGCATTTATTGAATTAGTACACAATTATTCAGCACAATACGTAGTTTTTATAACACAATTTGAAATTTTAAGTGATTATTCAAATCCGTATGCAGTTGCAGAACACAATTATCCGCGTACTATTCGTATTCATTATGCTATTTTTGATAATACCGGTTCATTTGTGTTTGGAGATATAGAAACAGGTATGTTTACCGCCGAAGAAAACAATATTGCAACTATTTGTAACTCGTACTTTCCTGTAATGACCAAAAAAATTATGCGAAAAGTCCCATAGGGTATTGTGCATAAAAACTGTCTTTTTTGTAATTAACAAAAGCCGAAACAGTACCTTTTGTTAGTTTTTTATTAAATTATTGGTTATATGAATATAAATCAGTAATTTTATGATTTAATATTTTGGTAATTATGAAAAATACCATTGCCATACTTTTTTTATGTATTTCCAGTTTTGTATATGCACAATCACCATATATCAGGTTTTCTGAAAACAAAAATCAATGGCCGGATCAGGTACAATATCGTGCGTCTTTGTATGGCGGGTATGTATATGCCGAAAATAAGGGGCTTACATACCAGTTTTTCGAAGATGGCGGACTTTCTCACTCACATGCTGGTATTGAAAAAACAGAATTTTCTTTAGAAGACATTAAAAAAAGTTTAGACAATCTCCAAGACTCAACAATTCATACAAAAGATACTTCTCATAATCATTCGTCTCAACAAAATGAAAATATTAGCATACATACATACAGAGTTTTGTTTAAAAAAATGAACAAAAAGTGTGAAGTTTCGGCTACACAGAGTATCCCCGGTATTGAAAATTACTATATCGGAAACGATCCGTCAAAATGGGCAGAAAGCGTACGTACATATAAAAGAATCACCTACAAAAATCTGTATAAAAAAATTGACTTAGAATTATATGATAATAAAGGAACATTAAAATACGATTTTATAATCCACCCACGTGCACGTGCCAAAAAAATCCAATTACAGTATGCGGGTATACGTAAAATGGAAGTCTCAGATGATGGAAACCTCGTTATATATACATCAGTAAATAAGGTTATAGAACATAAACCATATGCTTTTCAAATTATAAATGGCGACACTATAGACGTTGAATGTAACTATAAAATTGATGATTTTACAGTTTCATTCGATATAGAAAAATATGATAAAAAAGAAATTTTATACATAGACCCTGAATTAATTTTTTCTACATATTCAGGTTCAACCGCCGACAATTGGGGTTTTACAGCAACATATGATTACGAAAACAATGCATTTGCGGGCGGAATAGTTGATAATCATGGATATCCCACAAATACCGGAGCCTATCAGGAAGATTTTGGTGGAGGATCGTGGGATGTTGGGATAATAAAATACAACCCTGAAGGTACAGAACGAAAATATGCAACATATCTTGGTGGAAATAGTGCAGAAATGCCCCACAGCCTTATTGTAGATAAAAATAATAATTTATTAATTCTTGGAACAACCAGTTCAAAAGATTTTCCAACAGTACATGCTTACAATTCATCTTTTAATGGTGGTAAAAGTATTATATATAATAATGTTCAAGAATTTAACAATGGAACAGATATATTTGTAGCAAAATTAAATCCAGATGGCACGCAATTACTTGCATCTACTTATATTGGGGGGTCAGAAAATGATGGTTTGAATTTTGACGGAGAACCAATATATTATGGACGAGATTCATTGTATTATAATTATGGTGATGGTGCACGAGGAGAAATAATGATTGACGAAGATGATAATGTGTATGTCGCAACCACAACTTTTTCTGATGATTTTCCGGTTGTGAATGCTTCTCAATCTTTTTCAGGCGGCATTCAAGATGCGGTTATATTCAAATTCAACAGTACATTATCAACACTTTTGTGGAGTACTTATTTTGGTGGCGAAAGCAAAGATGCTGCATATTCTGTAGATATACATGAAGAAAACAACGCGGTGTATGTTTCGGGCGGCACCTGTTCGCAGTCTGTATCTATGCCTTCCGGTGGTTTTATGTCATCACGTATAGGCGGAAAGGTAGATGCTTTCGTATTACGTATGAATAAAAGTATGGGAGCCTTGGAAAATGCAACATTTTATGGATCCGAAGGGTATGATCAGGCTCATTTTGTGCGTGCAAATCAATCCGGTGATGTGTTCATTTTTGGGCAAACAACTGCTGAGGGTACCGAACTTATATA
>JAWOEL010000144.1:0-26470 GCA_046482735.1 Bacteroidales bacterium
TGTTGTGAATGCCTTGTTTTTGAAAGGTAAATACAGCTATACGTGATTCACTTGAATGTGAAGAAGAGTTGTGAATGCCTTGTTTTTGAAAGGTAAATACAGCCCTCATTGGATTCAAAACACTGCATAGTAGGTTGTGAATGCCTTGTTTTTGAAAGGTAAATACAGCAATCATTGCAATATACATGAATGCATTTATGTTGTGAATGCCTTGTTTTTGAAAGGTAAATACAGCTAGTCTTTGGTAAACTTGTGGATACAACAGTTGTGAATGCCTTGTTTTTGAAAGGTAAATACAGCTGTTCATTAGTCTTTGGTAAACTTGTGGAGTTGTGAATGCCTTGTTTTTGAAAGGTAAATACAGCACAGCTATACCCTCAGCTTGCGACAAGTCAAGTTGTAAATGCCTTGTTTTTGAAAGGTAAATACAGCCTATAAACTGTAATTCCGAAGTCTGTTTTAGTTGTGAATGCCTTGTTTTTGAAAGGTTATGCAGCTACATGTAGAGGATAAAAATGATTGAGGCGGTAATTTTCTGAACCAAAACCTGTAATTTTTCATGCTTTTTTCTGTCTCAAATAATGTGTGTGCGGTGTCGCATATATTTGTTTTTTGTATATTTTTGTAAAAAATAGAATTATGGTACAGGTATTTTTAATAGCACTTGTTTTTGTCGGACTCGCTGTTGTAGGTTTGGGTGTTAATATTTTTTTTAGAAAGAAAAAATTCCCTGAAACTGAAGTAGGGCAGAATAAAGATATGAGAGCTTTGGGTTTGTCGTGTGCAAAATGCAATGAAATGAAGAGTTATCGCAAGCGAAAACGATTATCAAACATTTCACTTGATATTGGCAAGCTATAAGGTATATGTAAATGAATATTCAGAATAACGTATACAAACTGTATATTATAAAATTCTCGAAATGGTTCATGCTCTATATGCCAATTATAGGGCTTTTTTATGCCGAAAATGGTCTTTCCGTAGCTGATTTATTTATTTTACAAGCAGGATACTCTGTTGCAAGCGGTGTTTTTGAAATTCCTTCGGGATATATGGCCGATGTGTGGGGGAGAAAAAAAACACTTGTGTTGGGAAGTATAATGGGAGCCATTGGTTTTAGTGTGTATGTAGTACATCCTACCTTTTATTATTTGTTGATTGCAGAAATAATTATGGGTATCGGGCAGAGTTTTATTTCCGGTTCCGATTCTGCAATGCTGTATGATTCGTTGTTTCATGTAAACAAGGAGAAAAAATATTTGAAGCTTGAAGGGCGTATAACTGCTCTTGGTGGATTTGCAGAAACAGCTGCTGCGGTTCTTGGTGGTACAATTGCGGTAATGCTGAGTTTACATGCGGTGTTTGTGGTTCAGGTTATAATTGCTGCATGTGCTATTCCGGCTGCCTTGTTATTAATAGAACCTCCACGGGTAAAATTGGTGCAAAAACGTTCGTTACGTGCTATTTTTTCGATTAGTTCATATGCTTTATTTAAACATACACAATTATCGTCTGCTATTTTATTGTCGTCGGTTATTGGTACGGCAACTCTTACTATGGCGTGGCTTATTCAGGCGTATGTAGTGGAACATGCATTTTCTGAAAAAAATGTGTCGGTTCTTTGGGTTGCACTAAATCTTACTGTTGCATTGGTTTCTTTAGTCGCGGCATATTTTATGAAAAAATACGGCTTGCATAAATTGTTATTGTCAATAGTACTTGTGGTACCTTTTACGTATTTTATAATGGGACTTTCACCGGTTGTTGTTGTTATTCCTTTATTGTTTGTGTTTTATTTTGTGCGTGGATATGCTACTCCGGTGTTAAAAGATTTAATTCAGGTACATTGCGATTCGGATATCAGGGCTACAGTTTTATCGGTCAGAGGATTAATTATTCGTATCAGTTTTGGTATTATTGCTCCTTTAATTGGTTATTTTTCTCGTGTATTTTCCTTAGATACAGCAATTTTGATAATTGCAGGAGTTTTTTCGCTGAGTATTGGGGCTATTTATATACAATTTGTGATGCAAAAAAAACAGAATCCTTTTTAAACTGCTCTCGTATAATTAGCGTGATTAAAAAAAAAAACGTAATTTTATTTTTTTAAAAAATTAGAAACAGCAGGTTATGAAACATAGTGTAGTAGTATTTATTGTAATGATGTTTTCAGTACAATTGTTTGCGCAGGAAGAATTGTACGAAATGATTGAGAATAATGAGTTAGAAAAAGCTCATACAAAAGCAAAAATCGGGATAGACAAAAGATCTACATATGCCTTATATTATCATGTGCTCGGAAAAGTGTATGCTGATACAGATTTTGCACAATATGACCTGATGGAGGCGTATCATTATTTTGACAGAGCACTGCATTTTTATGAAAGAACCGGTAGTTTTGATCGGAGACGATATGATAATATACCCTTAAATGAGGAAATTATTGTTGCTGATTTGGAGCGTGTTGCTGAGAATATTTTACAGCTTGGTGTAGCCGAAGATTCAATTCCGTACCTGAATGCTTTTATAGATACGTATGAAAAGGCTTCAAAAGAAACGCAACAAAAAGTGATATATGTTCGTGATAGCTTGGCTTTTGTGCGAGCAAAACTGGATGGAACTGTAGACTCATTTAATGAATTTTTGGAAACGTATACAGAATCTGATTTTACTGATACTGCTATTGCTTCGCGAAATAAAATTGCGTATGACGAGGCTATCAAAGAAAAAACAAAAAAAGCGTATAAACATTTTTTAGATACATATCCGGAAGCAGAGCAAGTTGAGGAAATACAATTTGCATACGATGCTTTGTTTTTTGATGAAATGACCAAAGACGGAAGTTATAAAAGTTATGTAAAATACTTAAAAAAATATCCGAAATCACCAGTTGCAAAATATGCTATTCGTGGTATGATTGATATTGCAAAAGACCAAAAAGATTTGGGGTTATTAAAGCGTACGGTAGCGTATAGTAAAAATATAAATTATAATTATGCATTGTATGAATACTATAAAGAATTAACGTCCGACGGTGAGTATGCTACGTTAGTGAAATTTATACATGAATATGGAAATATTCCTTTTGTTGAAGTTGTGCAGCGTGATATGGATATTGCAGAAATTGGAGAAAATCTGGAAATGCATAAAGGTTATATTGCCGAACGTGAGGGAGATTATATGAATTATATTCGAATGGCTGCTCCCAAAGATAAGGCATTTGTCGCGTTGCAACGGTTAATTTCAAATGATATTCGTAATCATGATTGGGACAGAGCTTTAGCTACGGTAGCTGATATGCAAAAAAATTTCGGAAAAAGTCATTCTCAGGTTAATAATTTAATGAGCATGCTTGCGTCTGAGTATGATAAAGCAATAGAGGTGAAAGAAATACCCGGACATGTGAATACTCGTAAAGGTGGTGAATATTCGCCGGTGTTGACATTAGATTCAAAAACTATGTTTTTTTGTGGAAAAAAACGTGAAGATAATATTGGTGGTGAAGATATTTTTAAGACAACGTATGATACTGAATTAGGAGAGTGGGGAAAACCTACATTAATAGAAAAACTTTCAACAAGTCATTCAAATGATGCTCCGGTAAGTATTACTTCTGATGGTACCAAAATGATTTTTTTTAAAGAGGGTGTTATTTCTTATGCAATTAAGGATAAAGATGGTTGGGGTGCCGGAGTTGAAATGCCGGGTAAAATAAATGAAACACAATGGAGTGCAGATGCCATGATTTCAAGTGATGGAAATACGTTGATTTTTGCATCTATTCGTCCCCAGAATTATAATTATTTTACTGATCCTTCGTATGTTGTGCCGTATTATCATGGAGCTTTTTTGCATCAGTCCGATATTTATTTTGCTCCACGTACCAAAGATGGTTGGGGAGAACCCATAAATGCAGGTCCGGTTATTAATACTATTTATACTGATCGGAGTCCGTTTTTGCATCCGGATATGAAAACATTATACTTTAGTTCTGATGGTCATGGTGGTATGGGTGGTATGGATGTGTTTATGTCTAAACGTTTAGCTGACACGTGTTGGGATTGTTGGAGTAAACCTGTCAATTTAGGAAAAGAAATTAATGACCAGGAAGATAATTGGGGCTATAGAATAACTACTGATGGTGAATTTGCTTATTTTGCTGCTCGAAAACCTGATGTTCCTGATCATGATATATTTTATGTACAGCTTCCGGATGATGTGCGTCCGCAAAAAGTGACAACTATTGAGGGGAAATTGGTAAATAAAGATGGTGTTCCTATTGGAGCTACAATTATTTGGGAGGATTTGGAAACTGGAAATGAAATAGGGCAGTCACAGTCAAATCCTGAAACAGGTGAGTATGTTATGGCTTTGCCTCATGGTAAAGTATACGGGTATTATGTCTATGATGATAAATACTATCCGTTATCGCATAATATTGATTTGACGAAAAAGAAAAAACCGAAAAAAATTAAACAAGAAATGACTGCGGTTTCGTATAATGAAATGCATGATCAGGGAAAAGCAGTGCAATTAAATAATTTATTCTTTAACACGAATGAAAGTACAATTTTGCCTCATTCTATTCCTGAGTTGAAGCGTGCGGCACAGATTATTAAAAAATATAATAAAAAGGTGGAAATTTCCGGACATACTGATAATGTGGGTTCTGCTGAATTTAATGTGGGTCTGTCGCTTCGTCGTGCACAATCGGTTCGGGATTTTTTGGTTGAAGAGGGCTGTGATTCTTCTTTGTTTGTAATAGAAGGATATGGTTTGCGAAAACCTATTGCAACTAATGAAACTGTAGAAGGTCGAGCTAAAAACAGACGGGTTGAGTTGCGGTTTTTGTAATGAAAGTAGACCGGTAGTAGTTTTTGCTCGTGTTATTCGGGTACGGGTAGAAATAATGCATAAGTATGAAGCTGTCTGAAAAAACAAGTTTTGGTTTTAACTATTTTATACGTTAAAAAATAGTATTTATCAGAGACAGAGAAAAGATTGTTCTGATAAACGCCGGGTAGTGTGGAATATAAACAGGTAAAGAAGTGAAATTTACTATAGAATCAGAATACAAACCAACGGGAGATCAGCCCCAAGCTATAAAACAACTTGTAAAGGGCGTTACACGTGGTGATGATGCTCAAGTTCTGTTAGGAGTGACAGGTTCGGGCAAAACATTTTCTGTGGCAAATGTTATCACTGAAGTTGAAAAACCGACATTAATATTAAGTCACAATAAAACCTTAGCAGCACAGCTCTATAATGAGTTTTGTCATTTTTTTCCAAACAACGCAGTTGAATATTTTGTTTCGTATTATGATTATTATCAGCCGGAAGCGTATATACCAACAACCAATACATATATAGAGAAAGATTTGTCTATAAATGAAGAGATTGAAAAATTGCGTTTGCGTGCAACCGGAACATTATTGACAGGTCGTAGAGATGTTATTATTGTATCATCAGTTTCATGTATATATGGTATTGGTAATCCGGCCAGCTTTAACGAACGGGCAATGGTAATTAAAAAAGGCCAGTTAATAGACCGTGATGTATTATTGCGAAATTTGGTTGATAATCTATATTCTCGCAATGAGGTTGATTTTAAACGAGGAAATTTTCGAGTAAAAGGTGATACTATAGATATTTTTTTAGCTTCCGGCGATTTTGCGTATCGTATAGAGATGTGGGATAATGAAATAGATGAAATTTCAATAATTATTCCTGATACCGGTTTGGTAATGGATAGAGTAGAGCAAGCAACTATTTTTCCGGCAAATTTGTTTATTACCAGTAAAGACGGTATGTGGATGGCCATAGAGCAAATTCAAAAAGATATGGTTGAGCAAGTTTCTTTTCTCGAATCGATTGGAAAAAATCTTGAAGCTAAGCGTTTGCAAGAACGGGTAGAGTATGACCTGGAAATGATTAAAGAATTAGGCTACTGTTCCGGTATAGAGAATTATTCTCGTTATTTTGATGGTCGACCTGCCGGAAGTAGACCATTCTGTTTGTTAGACTATTTTCCAGATGATTATTTAATGGTTATTGATGAAAGTCATGTTACTATTCCTCAAATTCGTGGAATGTATGGTGGAGATAAATCAAGAAAAATGAATTTGGTAGAACACGGTTTTCGTTTACCAGCTGCTTTGGATAATCGTCCATTACAGTTTGATGAGTTTGAATCGTTATGTCCGCAAGTGTTGTATGTGAGTGCTACACCGGCAGATTATGAACTGGAACAAACAGGTGGCGTTATTGTTGAACAGGTTATTCGTCCTACCGGTTTGTTAGATCCTTCTATAGAGGTGCGTCCCAGCCTTAATCAAATTGATGATTTGATAAGTGAAATTAATGAGAGAAAAGAAAAAAAGGAACGAGTATTAGTTACAACTCTCACCAAACGCATGGCAGAAGAGTTACAAAAATATTTTGAAAAGTTGCGCATTCGCAGTGCTTATATTCATTCTGATGTAGATACACTTGACCGGGTAGAAATAATAGATAATCTCCGCGAAGGAAAGTTTGATGTGTTGGTGGGGGTAAACTTATTACGAGAGGGGCTGGATTTACCTGAAGTATCTTTGGTTGCAATTATAGATGCCGATAAAGAAGGTTTTTTGAGAAGTGAACGGTCATTGACTCAAACAGCCGGACGTGCAGCACGAAATGTAAATGGCCTGGTTATTATGTATGCCGATAAAATTACCAAGAGTATGAAAAAAACTATTGATGAAACAAACAGGCGGCGGGAGAAACAATTGGCATATAATGAAGAGCATGGTATTACACCCACACAAATTAAAAAAGAATTGGGTAGCATGATGCAACGCGGTATGTATGTCGAAAATTCGGAAGATAGAAAAAACGTAGCTGCAGATCCGGTTATGCAATATATGGATGCGAAAGCCTTAAAAAAAGCTATTGACAAAACACAAAAAGATATGCAGAAAGCAGCTAAAGAATTAGACTTTAATACTGCTGCACGGCTTCGTGATGAAATGTTTGAATTAGAAAAACTTTTAGCACAAAAATCATAATGCGTGTATATCGCTTTAAGGCATATTATACCCTTTCTTTGCTGGTACTTATTTATATGTTCGATTTTGCCGATCGAAAAATCATGTCGGTATTGTTTCCATTAATTAAACAAGACTGGCATATAAGTGATGTACAGTTAAGTTTAATTGGAGGTGTTGTGTCTATTATGGTAGCTGTTTTTGTTATCCCTGCATCTATAATGGTAGATAGGTGGAGTAGGAAAAAAATGATAATATTGATGGTTTTAATATGGAGTACCATGACATTGTTATGTGCTTTTGCTCAGGAATATTATCAGTTATTATTGTTTCGTGCACTGATAGGTTTGGGAGAAGCAGCGTATGCTCCGGCAGCTATTGCATTAATCTCTAAAATTTTTCCATCTCGGCGTCGGGGTACGTATATTGGAATATATGATGCTGCATCACCTTTGGGAATAGCACTTGGTATGACAGTAGGAGGGTATATCGGTATGATATATGGTTGGCAGTATGCTTTGGGGCTTGTTTCGGTTCCCGGATTTATATTGGCAGGGTTGTTTATGTTTGCAAAAGATTATAAGACAGTGCCTTTATATGCCCAAAGTAAAAAAACGTACTTTCGTATTTCTACTCTATTTCATTTATTTTCCAAGCAATCATTAGTTATGGTTTTTATAGCTTTTGCCGGTGTTGTTGGTGTAAATACTGCTATGATAGACTGGGCACCAAGTTATTTTGTTCGCTTTTATGGTGTAACCGAGCATATGTCGGGTAGTATATCTGCTCTTATAGCAGTAAGTGTTCTTGTGGGTGCACCCTTGGGTGGTTGGTTAGGAGATGTGCTTCATAAAAAATATACGAATGGTTTATTATTGGTATCGGGTGTGTCAACCGCTATTTCTGCTATTTGTTTGGGGGCAGCATTACTTTCACCTCACTTAGGAGTTGCTATTGCTGCGTTTTGTTTGTTTGGAATATCGAGTGTTGCTTGTTTAGCACCGGGCACGGCGGTGATTCAAAATCTTGTACAGCCGGGTATACGAAGCATGGCATATGGGGTAAATGTGCTCATTATGAATATTTTTGGTGCATTCTTGTGTGTGTTTGCTGTAGGTGTGCTTTCGGATATGTTTAATTTACGTATTGGTTTAGCAATATTACCTGTAATAATGGGGGGAGCTTCTCTTTTTTTCTTTCTGGCAATACAGTCATATTATACAAACTATATTTCAGTAAGTCGGGAAATAGTTGAGTAAATGTGCGTTGACAAATTGAGTGTGTGTGTGAAATAAATGTTCATGAGCATACCTTGCATATTGCAACAGCTTATTTTTTTTGTAAAATTGTGACCCGAGGATTTTGTGAGGGGAGCTGGATATATGAAAATGTTTTGCTGATGTAATTGAATGTTTCTGTATTGTAAAAACATACATGTGTCGGGTCTGATGCATAATACCAACGAGCAAAGTTTGTTGTATCGTTATAAGGTTCCGTCATAATTATAAGAATACCCTGTTTTTTTAGTAACGACCCGATATATTCAATTTCATTGTCCGGTTGATAAAAATGTTCAAAGCACTCTGTTGCATATATAAAGTCGTATAGTCCGTTAGGGCGTGTTGGAAAAAAAAGTGGATCATAGTCATCACAGGTAAAACCTCGTTGTTTCATTAATAAGCTGAGTGTAGGACCGGGGCCACATCCAAAATCTAAACCATGTTCCCCTTTTGTAAGGTAAGGAACACTTTCATTGATAGCTTGCATAAGAAATTTTACATACCCGGGATGTTCTATACTGTTTTCGTGTTCTAAATACCGTTCTTTTTCATCTGATGGTTCAAGCAAATCGGTTGGTGCAGCATATACCAACTTGCAGTGCGTACAGGCATATAATGTGCGATTTTGCATTGCGTGAATTATGGTATGTTCTGGTGTATGACAAAGTGGACAATCCATAGTTTATAATGGTAAAAAGGGGGTTTTATGTTTTGTATATGTTATATATAACTCGTGCATAGCACGTGTGCACCCTATGTACAATAGGTGTTTGTCTGTTTCTGTATGATAGTTTTCTTCTGTCGCATATGGTATAACAACAGAGTCAAACTCTAAACCTTTTGATAAATGTACCGAGCATATTTGTACACCGTGTACAAATGTAATACTATCAGGTGAAAGTAGATTGCACTTGATGTGTTTTGAAAGCTCTTCATGTAAAATTTCCGCCTGGGAGTTTGTTTTACAAATAATACCCATAGAACCGAAATCTTTTGTATTGAATTCAGTAATATACTCTACAATTTTTTTTATTTCTTGAGTATGTGATGAACATGAGACAATTTCGGGTTCTTTACCGTGTCGTTCTACGGTTTCCAAATCAGCATTAGGGAGTATTTTTTGTGCAAATTCTGTAATTTCGAAACTGGACCGGTAACTTTTGCACAGTTTTACAAGATGAGCACCGGGAAACATCTCTTGTATTTTTTCGTGAGAAGAAGAACTATATGTGGTAACTGACTGGTTTGAATCTCCCAGAATTGTTTTTTTACACGGAAAAAGCTTTGTGAGTACTGCGTATTGAATTGGTGCATAGTCTTGCATTTCGTCAATTATCAGGTGTTTAACTGAATGATAACTTCTTGAACCCTCTAATTTTATTTTCATGTATGCAAGACCAAAAATATCTAAAAATTCATAAACAGAACGAGCATGTACTTTGAGCATTTCGGGTTTTTCGAGCCAGATAAATAATTCTTTGTATAATTGCTTTAACTGAGTTATACGAAACATTTTTTTAATGTCTGCTTCAATTTTATTTACGTGTTTTGCTCGTAACTCTACTGTGTGCGTGAATGTTACGAATCTGGCAATTTCCTCCGCCATAGAGCGGAACCGTTTAAACAGAGGAACCCGACGGAAAGTTTGGTATTTTTCGGCAACAATTGTGTTTGGGACGAAGTACTTGTCTACTTGTAAATCATTGGGCGTAAAAAAGTGTTCTTCTATGTAATTAATAAATCTGTTAACATTTGAAACAAATTCAGAATCAGATTTAAATTGTATTCTTTCAATTAATTTTTGATCATGTTTTTCCAAAATTTGTGAAGTTTGGTCAAAAAATGATTGAAATCGTATGTTCTTATCAAGAATTTCCTCGGCAAATTCTTCTATTCCCATTTCGGGTATATTCTCTTCGCCTAATTCAGGTAATACACCTGATATGTAATCGGCAAATACTTTATTGGGAGAAATAATAAGTATATCTTGTGCCGAAATTGTGTCTTTATGTTTATATAGCAAAAATGCTATTCTATGCAAGGCTATTGATGTTTTGCCGGAACCCGCAACGCCCTGTATAATGAGTTCATAATCAGTATCGTTTCTAATTATTGCGTTTTGGTTGCGCTGAATAGTTGCAACAATGTTTTTCATTTTTTCATCTGTTGCTCTGCTCAATTCTTGCTGTAAAATGTCATCATGAATGTGCATGGAACTTTCCAGTACAAACTCCATGTGTTTGTTTTTAATCCGGTATTGGCGTTTGAGAGAAATTTCACCTCCGATTGTTCCATTTGGTGCTTCATATTCAGCTTCACCAATTTCGTAGTCGTAGAACATACTGGAAATAGGGGCACGCCAGTCATGAATTAAATTGTCATTTTTTTCAAAATCAAAAAAAGAATTAATACCTATATAAATTGGTTTTGCAGAGTTTGCATCATGCTCGGTAAAGTCAATTCTCCCGAAATAGGGAGAGGGAATTTGTTTTGTAATAGTTACTATTTGTTTTTGAGCCTTTTCACCGGTAAGAGCTTTTTGCGTTATCGATTCTCGTACCGATACTTTTTCTACGTGATCCATGCCGGATTTATGCTCCCACATATAGTCCTTAAATTCCTGAACGTCTTTTGAATAGTTTTGTATGCTTTTTTGGAGCATATCACGCGTGTGTTCGAGTCGTGATATTATCCAGTTTAAATGTTTTTTTTCTTCTTGTTCTGTTTTTTTTGAACTCATATATATTGCTTGTAGAAAAAAAGCCCTGTAGCAGGGCTTTTAAAAATGAATTAACAGTAAAAAATATTATTTTTGTAAATAATTTGTTACGTTTGTTTCTATTCGTTCAACAATATTTGAAATATCTGATTTTACAAATGTATCTCCGGTAATATGTTCGTATAATTCAATATATCGTTCACTTACCTGATGTATGAAATCATCGGACATATCTGGAATAGATTGCCCTTCTTTGCCTTGAAAGCCATTTTCTATAAGCCATTGGCGAACAAATTCTTTTGATAACTGTTTTTGTTGTTCACCCTTTTGAAGTCTTTGTTCATATTCATCAGCATAAAAATAACGAGACGAATCCGGAGTGTGAATTTCATCGATTAAGACAATTTTACCATCTACGGTGCCAAATTCATATTTTGTATCAACCAAAATTAAACCTTTGTCCTCAGCTATTTCGGTGCCACGAGCAAATAATTTATAGGTATAGTCTTCTAGTTGAGCATATACATCAGCATCAATAATACCTTGTTTAATTATTTCATCACGACTAATATCTTCGTCATGCCCTTCCATAGCTTTTGTAGTAGGGGTAATTATTGGTTTTTCGAATTTTTGATTTTCAACCATACCTTCAGGTAAAGGAACACCACAAAGAGATCGTTTTCCTGCTTTGTATTCTCGCCATGCATGTCCGGTTAAGTATCCTCGAATAACCATTTCAATAGCAAATGGTTCAGCCTTTTTTCCAACAGTTACATTGGGGTCAGGACAAGCTTCTTTCCAGTTAGGAACGATATCTGCTGTAGCATCAAGAAATTTTGCTGCTATTTGGTTAAGTACTTGTCCTTTAAACGGAATACCTTTTGGTAGCACAATATCAAAGGCGGAAATCCTGTCAGATACGAGCATAACCAGTTTGTCGTTGTTTATTGTATATACATCTCGTACTTTACCTTTGTAAACCTGTGTTTGTTTCGGAAATGAGTAATTTGATTCAATAATTGCTTTCATAAATTTACTTGTTTATTTGTTTGTATCGAATGCAGTAATAATTTTTTTAACAAGAGGGTGACGCACCACGTCTTTTTGAGCAAAATAGATAGTTTCAATACCATCTATCTGAGAAAATAAACTGATGCATTGTTCTAAACCCGATTTTCGTTTGTCCGGTAAATCTATTTGGGTTAAATCACCGGTTATAATAAACTTAGCATGTTCACCCATACGCGTCACAAACATTTTAAGTTGATTCAGTGTTGCATTTTGAGCTTCGTCGAGAATTACATAGGCATTATCTAAAGTACGACCTCTCATGTATGCGAGAGGAGCAATTTGTATAACGTTGTCTGTAAGTAATTCTTGAAGCTTTCGTGGATGCATCATGTCGAGCAGGGCATCATATAATGGTTGTAAATACGGATCGAGTTTTTCTTGCATGTCACCCGGTAAAAAGCCTAATTTTTCTTCAGCTTCTACAGCAGGACGACAGAGAATTATTCGTTGTACTTCTTTGTTTTTAAGAGCTTTTACTGCAAGCGACACGGCAGTATATGTTTTGCCTGTACCTGCAGGACCGACAGCAAAAATTAAATCATTTTTTTGTTGTTTTTCAACCAGTTTTTTTTGATTGGGGGTCCGAGCCTTTATAGGTTTGCCATGATTACCAAAAAATAAAATTTCATTGCTTGGGTCTTCATGTGTATAAAGAGACTCATTTTTACCCGATGCTCGTAAAATATCATGAATCATGGCAAGTGAAATTCCATGATGTTTTGTTACGTAGTACAGAATTCCCTGAAACTGAACTTCAAAATATTCAATCTCTTTTTTGCTGCCTATTAGCTTCAATTCGTTTCCACGGGCGATAATTTTAACTTTTGGAAAAAAAGATTTTATGAGATTAATTTTTTCATTATCAATGCCGTAAAGGTCAATTGGGTCTATTGTATGTAACGATATTGTTTGTTCTGTCATTATAATCTTTCAAAATAATATGTACATTTGAATCACAAAAATACTATTTTATTCTTATTTTTACTAAAAATTATTGAATAATGATAACAGTTACATTAACCACAGATTGGGGGGGAGACGGCTTATATTCCGGTGCTTTTAAGGGAAGGTTAGTGCACTGTGTTCCGGGGATTCAACTTATTGACATAACGCATTCTGTAGATGCACTAAATCCTGCTATGGCAGTGTATGCATTACATAACGGGTATTCTTTTTTTGCAGATAATACTATTCATGTTGTTGGCGTGGGGGGAAATGTTGGAAATGAGCACGTACTCGAATCACGTGAGTTTATTTGTTTTGAGTATAATAAACATTATTTTATTGGTCCAAACAATGGTATGTGGGAAATGTTGTTTGGTGAAGTTCCGGAAGAGGTTTATGTGTTAGATTATACACCTCAATATACTTCTTTCCCCGAGCTGAATATATATGTTGAGGCTATATTACAATTATCTTTGGGAAAGCATCCTTATGAAATTGGACATCTCGGTACATGTAAATTGGGGAGATTAATTTCTTTGCCTGCCCGAAAATCTAATGAGCTTTTGGGTATTTTTCAATATTTTGATGTGTATGGTAATGGTATTACTAATATTTCTCAGGAAGAATTTTATGATGCGGCACAGGGGAGAAGTTTTTCTATTATTGTAGGATCCGATAGAGCTCAATTTGTGACTGATTTTATAGCACAGGATTATTCCGAAGGTGACCCCTCAAAAATACTTGCTTTGTTTAGTTTTACCGGTTTTTTGGAAATATGTGTTCCGTCTTCTCAATTAACTAAGTTTTTACATATCGAAAAAAATACTAAAATTCTTGTTCGGTTTTTTGATGGTAGTGAAGATGTGAAAATTGAAAATGGAAAATTGTTTTAATTATCTTTATACAAAAAAAATAGAGCAAGCATCAATTAAAAAAACTTTCCTGTAAGTTTATTTTTAAATATCTGTCTTAAACAGTAAACATAAAAACAATACAGATATGAAAACTAAACATACATTTATTTTAATAGCATTTTTTTCGTTTTTATCGGCGAATATATATGCACAAAAAACTACAGAAAGCTTTACTGTATATGGCAGTTGCGGCATGTGTGAAGAACGCATAGAACAAACAGCTCTTGGTGTTAACGGCGTTTCGTCTGCTGAATGGAACAGTTCAGACCAAAAACTTACGGTACGTTTTGATAAGTCTCAAACAGATGTATCGGCAATTCAAAAATCAATTGCTGCTGTTGGTCACGACACCGAACTGTTTGCAGCAAATGACGACGTGTATGCCAATCTTCCGGGTTGTTGCCAGTATGATAGAAAATCCCCTGCATCTAAAAAATCACATAAGGGAACTAAAGGGTGTAAACATTAAAAGTTTTAAACATACCAATATACAGTCACATTAAATTGATCAAATTAATTATAACATAATAATCGTTTTTCTGTAATATTATTTATTGAACATTTGGCTGTGTGGAGGTTAGTGACATTTTTTCGTTGTAAATAACTGAAAAAATGTCACTTTTTTTTGTAAAAAAACTGAAAAAAAATCTTAAATTTTATATGAATACGTATTGGTATGCGATTTGAATAATTTTTAGTGAAGTTAAAATTATTGTCGAACCAAAAAAAAGGAGGTAGTTATGGCACTTATGAAATTTCCAGATGCAGCTGTTCCAAGTTGGTTTAATAACATATTAGATGATGATTTTTTTAATACATCACATCGTCATTTTTCGGACACAAATACGACATTACCTTCGGTAAATATAAAAGAAAATACCGATGATTATGTTGTGGAAATGGCGGTTCCGGGGTTTAATAAAAAAGATGTGAACATTGAACTGGAGAATAATACGCTTACAATTTCATCAGATAAAAAAGCTGAAAAAGAAACTGATGAAAATGAGAAATTTGCAAGAAAAGAATTTAGTTATCAATCTTTTTGTCGTACATTTACTTTACCCGAAACAGTAGATGATGAAAAAATTGCTGCAAAATATGATAATGGTATTCTTTACATTACCATACCAAAAAAAGAAGCAGCAAAACCAAAACCACCAAAACAAATTCAAATTAAGTAATATAATTGTCTGTCCTAATAAAGGACAGATTTTTTATGTGTGTTATTCATGTTGTGTAATTTAAATAAAATAAATGAAGCCATGAAAACAATAATAGGTATATTACTAATAGGTTTATGTTGTGCAAGTTGTAATGCACAGGATGAAAATAGTACATCTCCAAAAGAACCAAAACAAACAAATACACAGTCTAAACCAGAAGAAAAGGTAATTGTGAATAAAGAATATGATGATGATGGTAATATAATAAAATACGATTCAACATATAGTTATTATTATTCTAATATTGAGGGTGATAAAAAAGTAGCAGATAGTATTTTTAATCAATTCAAAAAGTCATTTAATCAACAATATACGTTTTCTGAACAACCGTTTTTTTATGATTTTTTCTTTGAAGATTCATTGTTGCACTATGATTTTTATAAAAAAGATTTTTTTATTGAACGATACAAACAGAATATGAAACAAATGAATCAATTGTTTATGGAAATGGATTCTGTTAAAAATGAATTTTTTGAAAAACAGTTTCCTGAATAATTATATTAATTAAAAAATGAGTTGCGAAACTCGTTTTTTAGTATTTCAATATAGCTATACATGTTAAAACATGTACCTGTTCGCCTCCTGGCTCTGGAGGCTTGTTTCGTTTATAGAAAGTAGAAATTACTTCCGGGTTAAAATTTTATTATTTAGTATGTAATCTGCTATAGATTTTTTTATGTTCTTTCTTTTTTTTGTGAAAAAATATGTATTTTTAAGAAAATTAATTTGAAAAATAGTAGTCGTGTATCAATAATTACCGCACATATTGAGTTAAAATTGATACTTTTTTAGTAATTATTAAAAAAAAAATATGAACACATCAAAAAAAGGAAAGTGCCCTGTTACGCATGGTGCAAATACAGAAGCAGAATCATCAGTTATGGATTGGTGGCCAAAAGCTCTTAATCTGGATATACTTCATCAACATGATACTAAAACCAGTCCGTATGCTACAGATTTCAATTATTCTGAGGAGTTTGCTAAACTTGATTTAGAAGCAATAAAAAGTGATTTGAAAAAACTAATGACCGATAGTCAGGATTGGTGGCCTGCTGATTGGGGACATTATGGAGGTCTGATGATTCGTATGGCTTGGCATAGTTCCGGTACGTACCGTATGGCAGATGGACGTGGTGGCAGCAATACCGGAAATCAACGTTTTGCTCCGCTTAACAGTTGGCCTGATAATGTGAATTTGGATAAAGCCCGACGATTGTTGTGGCCGATAAAGAAAAAATATGGTAATAAAATTTCATGGGCTGATTTATTTATCCTTGCCGGAAATATGGCGTATGAATCAATGGGATTCAAAACTTTTGGATTTGCCGGTGGACGTGAGGATATTTGGCATCCGGAAAAAGATATTTACTGGGGAGCTGAAAAAGATTGGCTCGGAAAATCCCGGTATTCAGATTCGAAAAATGAGGAAACTCTTGAAAATCCTTTGGCTGCGGTTCAAATGGGATTGATTTATGTGAATCCCGAAGGTGTAGATGGTGTTCCCGACCCCTTAAAAACTGCCGAAGCTGTGCGGGTCACATTTAAACGAATGGCGATGAACGATGAGGAAACGGTTGCATTAACAGCCGGTGGTCATACGGTCGGAAAAACTCACGGAAACGGTGATGCTTCAAAACTTGGTCCCGAACCTGAGGCTGCTGATGTAGAAGAACAAGGTTTTGGGTGGAAAAATACTCAGGGAAAAGGAAATGCCGAAGATACCGTATCCAGTGGTCTGGAAGGAGCGTGGACAACACATCCGGATAAGTGGAATGAAACGTATTTTCATTTGCTCCTGAATTATGACTGGGAGCTGAAAAAAAGTCCGGCAGGAGCGTGGCAATGGGAACCGGTACATATTAAGGAGGAGGATAAACCTTTTGATGCTCATATATCGGGTAAAAAGAGAAACCCTATGATGACGGATGCTGACATGGCCTTGAAAATGGATCCTGAATATCGAAAAATATCTGAGCGTTTTTATAAAGACCCTACTTATTTTGCAGAAGTTTTCGCACGGGCATGGTTTAAATTAACGCATCGTGATTTAGGTCCTAAAAGTAGATATCTTGGTCCTGATGTTCCAAAAGAAGATTTAATATGGCAAGACCCGATTCCGGCTGGTAATTATTCGTTGTCTGAATCTGAAATTGAAGATATTAAAACCCAACTTTTACAATCCGGATTAAGTTCTGTGGAACTTATAAATACGGCGTGGGATAGTGCACGAACATTCAGAGGTTCGGATTTTAGAGGTGGTGCAAATGGTGCCAGAATTCGTCTCGCTCCTCAGAAAGACTGGGAGGGAAATGAACCGGAACGATTAGCTCGCGTACTCAATAAACTTACAGAAATACAGAGTAGTTTACGTTCGGAGATAAGTATTTCTGATTTGATAGTATTGGGTGGAACTGCTGCTGTAGAGAAAGCGGCTCAAGATGCGGGTGTAACTATTACCGTTCCTTTTGTGCCGGGTAGAGGTGATGCTACTGTGGAAATGACTGATGAAGAATCTTTTGATGTTCTTGAACCTCTCCATGATGGGTATCGTAATTGGCAGAAAAAAAATTATGTGGTGAAACCCGAAGAAATGTTGCTCGATAGAACGCAACTAATGGGACTTACCGCACCGGAAATGACGGTGTTGATTGGTGGTATGCGTGTGTTGGGAACCAACTTCGGAGGAACAAAACATGGCGTGTTTACCGATAAAGTTGGTGTTTTAAGCAACGACTTTTTTGTGAACCTGACGGATATGGGTAATGATTGGAAACCTGTGGAGGAAAATTTGTATGAGATTGTAGATCGAAAAAGCGGAAATACAAAATGGACAGCTACCAGAGCAGATTTGGTCTTCGGTTCAAATTCAGTGTTACGTTCATATTCAGAGTTTTATGCACAAGATGATAATAAAGAACAATGTGTACGTGATTTTGTACATGCGTGGGTGAAAGTTATGAATGCAGATCGTTTTGATGTCTGATTTGTTTGTTTTGTGATATTATTATGACCGGAGATTTTGTGTTTTTTTTAAAATCTCCGGTTTTTTTGTGATGTATGATGGTGTTTATGTATAGAGTTTGCTACTTGTAAGAAATATTGAACAAAACATGTTTGGTTTCTGAAAATTATTCTAAACTCGAATATGCCTGTATTTTGATTTATATAATTGTTTGTTATTCAAATAATAATATCTATGTCTAGGTTACAAATATGTATGTGCTGTTTTTATAAGTAGCAGCACAATACCTGAATATTATATTAATAAGAGGTGATTTTATGTGCTACATATCCTCTTTCGTGCAGAAAATGTAAGAAAACAGATGTTATACTGTCTATATGTATATAATTTGAGAGTTGAAAGGTATATAATGGGTGAAATTTAAAGTTTTACTAAATGTCTATAAAAATATATTTGATTATTTAAAATATATTATTTTTGCACGATTAAAATTAAAAGAATGAAATTACAATCGAGTAGTAAAGTTGCTTTGCGTGTAGGGGGAAAGAGTGTAACGTATAGTGATTTAATTCATAACACGTATAATTTTTCAGAATATTTACAAGCAAAAGAGGGGAGAGCACTTATTTTTAGCGAAAATCGAGAAGAGTGGATATATGCTTTTTTGGGTATTTGGAAAGCAGGTCTTATACCTGTTCCCGTTGATTTTTTATCGGTAGCTGAAGATGTACAATACATAATAAACGACAGTACGCCTTCAGTCATTTTTTGTTCTTCTTCGCGTAAACATATAGTTGAAAAAGCTTTATTATCTTGTGAATGTTCACCAGAAATTATTATTCTTGATAATGAAGCTCCTCAATCAGAAAACATTTCAGAAGAATTAGAATTTGGTACACATTCAGAATCTACTGCAGTTATAATATACACGAGTGGAACAACCGGAAGTGCAAAAGGTGTAATGTTATCATTTAAAAATCTGCAAGCTAATGTTGATTCCGTTTGTGAAGATATACAAATTTATACACCTTCCGACAGAGTGTTAATGTTGCTGCCTGTACATCACATTCTTCCTTTACTTGGAACAATGATTATTCCTTTGTCTGTTGGAAGTATGATAGCAATATCTCCATCTATGGCATCAGAAGATATTATTAAAACACTTAATGATAATAATATAACTATAGTAATTGGTGTACCTCGTTTATATGCTGCTATTCATAAGGGAATTATGGATAAAATAGCACAGAGTACTATAGCTAAATTTTTATTTGCTCTGGCACAAAGAGTAGATAAGTTAAGCTTTTCGCGAAAAGTATTTGCATCGGTACAAAAAAAATTCGGTGGAAATATTCGATATATGGTTTCGGGTGGTGCAGCAATTGATTCTACAGTATCAAAAGATTACCGAACATTGGGATTTGAAATTCTCGATGGATATGGGCTTACCGAAGCTGCACCAATGATTTCGTTTACACATCCGGGTAAAGTAAAAATTGGTTCTCCGGGCTTTCTTTTATCTTGTGTGCAAGCAGAAATACGTGATGGTGAAATTGTTGTAAGCGGACCGAATATTATGCAAGGATATTATGGCAAGCCCAAAGAAACAGCTGATGTTTTGAAAGATGGCTGGCTTTATACCGGCGATTTAGGATATATTGATGATGAAGGATATATTAATATAACGGGACGAAAAAAAGAGATTATAATTCTATCGAACGGAAAAAATATTAATCCAGGTGAATTAGAGGAAAAATTAGCTGCCATATCTCCTGTTATCCAAGAAGTTGCTGTTTTTCAGGATGGTGATAAAATTCGTGCAGTAGTTGTGCCAAATATGCAATTGGTTCAGCAATTGCATATTACGAATCTAGAGCATTATTTTACCTGGGATATTTTACAACAATATAATCAATCAGTTGCTTCGTATAAGATGATTATGCAAATTTCTGTGTCAGAAACAGAGTTGCCTCGTACTCGTTTAGGAAAAATTAAACGATTCTTGTTACCTGCAATTGTCAATGATAAACAAGTTCATGTAGAATCAGATGACGAAATTGAACTTAACGAATATAAAATTCTAAAACACTATTTAGAAGAAGAAAAAAAGATGTCTATTCTTCCAACAGATAATCTTATAATGAATATTGGATTGGATTCCCTTGACCGTGTTGGTTTACAGGTTTTTATCGAAACTTCTTTTGGTGTTTCACTGGAAATGGAACAGCTTAATCAGTTCGAAAATGTTTTGCAATTAAGTGAGTACATTCACGAACATAAAAAACATACTGTTTTTGAGAAAATAAATTGGTCCGATATTCTGAAGCAAAAAATTACAGTAACATTACCCTCAACTTGGATTACAAGTAATATCGTGGTCAAAATGTCCCAACTTTTTTTTAAGATATTTTTTAGATACAAGAGTAGGGGGAAAATTAATATACCAAAAGAACCCTGTATAATTGTAGCGAATCATCAAAGTTTTCTCGATGGTTTATTTGTTGCTTCAAATCTTAAATTTACTCAAATGAGTAAAACATTTTTTTATGCAAAAGAGAAGCATATTCGTAATCCATTCGTGAAATTTATGGCAAACAGAAACAATATTATAATAATGGATTTGAATCATAATTTAAAAGAATCTATTCAGAAAATGGCTGAGGTATTGCGCCGAAAAAAAAATCTTATAATATTTCCAGAAGGAACACGTACTATAGACGGTCGATTAGGTGATTTTAAAAAAACATTCGCCATTTTGAGTCGTGAATTGAATGTTCCAATAGTTCCGGTATCTATCAAGGGTGCATATGAAGCTATGCCGCGTGGAAGATTTTTTCCACGTCCTTTCAGAAAAATTCGGGTAGAAGTTCTTTCACCGGTATATCCCGAAAATCATACCTACGATTCATTATCTGAAACAGTACGAAACCTTATAGAATATACATTAGAAACACGTATGTTACATCAAAAATAATAGTAGTTGAGTATATTTTTATGTTTGATTATTTCAAAAAAAAAACAGGATTGTTGTTTTTACACGTACAATCCTGTTTACAGAAGTGCGGATATGAAATTGTATAATATAAAACTTATTGAAGAAAGAAAAATTCAATAAGTTCGAATAAATCTTCTACAGACAATTGAGCGCCAATACCGGCATCATCACCTTCATCAAAAAATGTATCAATTGCATGTAAAAGTTCTTCAATGTCAATGTACAAATTTCTGTCACTATCTATTGCACGGAATTTGTTTGGGATTTTTTTATAGAATTGTCTAAAAACAGTACCACCATTGAGTAAATCAGGATAGTATTTGTATATTTGATTATAATTAATCGTTTCGCCCTTTGTTATTTTGTGTATAATGTCTTGTTTGGAAAAACTTTTACCGGTTTTGTCAGTATAAAATTGATTTTTTTTGTTTTCCACATCAATATAATCAGGAATGTTATCATTGTCTGAATCAAGAGGACAGCCTTTTGTGTCAACTTCAATTCCCTCAGGTGTAAATGGGCATTCATCCAATAATTCCGGTATGCCATCATTATCCGCATCCCAATATTCTGCATATACCTGTTCTGTATTTGTAGAATCGGGATATATGGTTGTTTGCATATTATTTATATTAAAAGAAACACTCATATGTGCATAAGAAAAGCCATCAGGCATACCGTTACTTTTTCGTTCCGGAAATGTTTCATAATTTTCTCCAGTCGTGTGAATGTTGTCTAATTTATCAGAAAATGAAATGTGGTATTGATATGCAACATTGATTTGACAGGTAGGTGATAATTTAATTTGAGCACCTAGTTCAATTGGCATACTAATAATTAACGGAGACAATGTGCTGCTGTTGTCAATATTTTCCCGAATATAAGATGTTTCGTATTCATAATCTCTAAAACGAATTTTAGAAGAATGAGCTGTAGTCGGATTTTGTGGAATATTTCGAAACGAACCATCTGTCCATTTGTATAAATCTCCTGTACTGTTTTTGAG
The DNA here is from genome assembly GCA_046482735.1 of Bacteroidales bacterium. Lineage (GTDB taxonomy): Bacteria > Bacteroidota > Bacteroidia > Bacteroidales > UBA1715 > JAQICB01. The sequence goes on from JAWOEL010000144.1 coordinate 22,141, forward strand.
ATCGCCCCAAGGTTCAGGAGATTGCATAATTTCTAATCCAATACTCATAAAAGGGGAAACTACACGAGTATGGTAGGGGGCAAGATGTTTATTGTTGCCAAAATTGTAGTGCAAGTATGTGCTATAAGCAGAGATTTGAGATTGGAAATTACATATAAGATTAGTATTTGGCACATGTTTATTGCCATATATTTTGCCACGTAAATAACGAAATCCAAGAGAATAAAATGGTGAAATTTGTTGTTCCAGTTCTATATGAAACCCAGGCAATCCTTGTGTTATATCACGAGAAAAATCACTCGAAACATCACCGTGAAATGAGAAAATTCCCGAACCAACAGTTAATTTTGGAAATGTATATTCTGGTAAAAACGCAGGTTCATATTCTTGTAAAATAACTGAACGCACAGGAGAATGTTGTTCAGTTTCTTTTTCAGGATTTTGTGAAAAAAGAGAAATAGAACAGGTATAAGATAATAATATGAGAATAATATGTCTCATTGGAAATGTAATTTACAAAATGTAGTGTAATACAATTATTTATACCATTGTTGATCTGTTAACATAAGAGCTTCCTGGACCGTTATTCGTTGCTCATCATTATAAGCAACAACAAATGCATCTTTAATTGGTGTGTCGTTCCATATAGAATTTCGGTAATTACGAGCATGTAAATATGTTGTGAGATGCTCAATTGAATATTTATACCATCCGGCTATACGTTCTACAACAACATTGTCTTGTATTTGATATTTTTGAAAGTACGAACGAACATTAACAAGTTTACTGCTGGCAGATATTTGTACACGGTAGTAAACACCCTTGAGTCCATTTTGTTTTTGAATACGACTAATTTCTGTTTCCTGTTGAGATGTATTGTTTTTGTTATGTAACCGAGATGATGATGTCTCATAATCATTATCATTGTAGGTTATACCCTCATCAGATAAGTCTGTATCTGTATTAATATGAGTATCTGTCATATTTTTTGTCTCGTTTTGTGAAGAAGCGGCATCTGTCGTAACCTCTTTTTGAGACATACGCGGACTATTATTATTCGTAGGTGCTGCATCAGGAATTGTTTGAGGAGTTGGAATAGTTGCCTTTTTAGATCGAGAATACGGACTTATTTTTTCAGAAGAAGGATTTTCAATATTAGATTCAATAGGAGCAGGTATATCTAGATTGCTTTGAAAAGCAAGTTCAGATTCAGTTAAATTCACATCTTTGGGCTGTATAACGGTTTCTTTGGTAACTACAGGATTATTAGTCGGTTCAGATTTTTGTGTCTGAACAGATTCATTTTTTTCTGTAACTGTAGCATCAATATTTTTATTTTCATCTGTAACAGGTTCGGTGTGTGCAAGCTGTTCGCGTTCACGACTTGTTTCATGAGGCGTATATGCACGATCTTCAGTATTTTGTGAAGGTTTTACACTGATGTTCTCCTCTTGATTTTGTTTTGTATCAGTATTTTCAGATGGTATGTTTGTATTAGTGTCATTTTCCAGAGACGATTGTGTATGTGAATACTCGTTTGTTTGAGTTTCGGTCTCTCTGGTTGCAGCAGAAGTTGTTGGTTCAGTATTTAAAACCTGTTTGTCTTCCATATCTTTATTATAGGACGGATTTGTTTCTTTACTTACCATATCAGTATCTGCTGTATCAGTAGAAATATTAGAATTTTGATCAGTTTCAGCAAAATAAATACTTGGTTCCGGAATAGCATTTAAATTAATAGGAACCGGAGATGTACGTGTTGGAACGTTTTGTACAGTTGATTTTTCAATATTTTGTGAAACTGGTTCTGTATTCTGATTTGATTCATTTTGTAATTCAGTGGCATTCGTTTCTGTATTTTCGCTAACAGTATTTTCGCTAACAGTGTTTTCAGTAACAGTATTTTCACCAGTATTTTTATTAATAGAATTACTTTTATCATTATTTGAAGCAGTACTATTTGCAGTACTATTTTCTGTATTGTATTGTTGTTGTATTGTATTAGGTTTAGTATTATCCCCAGATTCTGTTATTTTTGAAGGATTCTCAGGTTTACTGGCAGTTTCGGTTGGAATTGTTTCACTTGAATTTATTGTATTTGTATTATTAGATTTTTGTGATGTAGTAGGGTCATAAAATTCAACAGGACTATTTTCTGTTAAATCGCTTGGTTGAGATTCAATATTGGTATTGGTGAAAAATGAAACTTGTTGAGAGTTGTATTTTTTTTGTTCCAATACAGTTTCCAAATCGTCAGCATGAATAGCATTATCTTGTTCTATTTCAATGTTTTGTTGAGTTGGCTGTGTCGCAATATCCGGTTGTTTATTATTGTTATGTGTCGCAATAGACGGAGCAGAAGATTTTTGAGTTTGAGATTGAATAGTAGTAGGATCGATATTTTTATTATCATTGGTAGTTCCTTTTTGTGGAGTATAGGATATACGCTGCTCATCAAACTCAATATTTTGATGAGTATCATATTTTGAATCAAGTTGAGGCGTAAAATCGTTATTTGTGCCCGAACTTTCACTAATAGCGTTAAAATCTTTTTCGAGAATAACAATACTATGAGTCTTGTTGTCGTCTAAATAAGAAAAAGCACCGGTAATATATAAATCATTTATAGAATACCCCCTGTTAGGAATAACTTTATAGGCAACAGTAAAAATATCTTTTTCCGGAGCATCTATCCACATATATCGAGCAACGTTGTTTTGTGTAGAGAATGCAGCATTTTCTTTTTCCAGAGCATAAAAAGAATAACCTTCAGGTAATAATTCTTCAATTTTGCACATGGTTTGCAAATGCTTTTTATTAATACGTATTGAAATAATAGCTTCATTATTTTCAATAGCAACACTTCGATACGCAGAAATATCTTCGGGTTGAATTTTTTGTGTACGGTTTTTCATCTGTGCTTTATATTTTCGCAAAGCCAGAGGATCATTAATAACAGATATGTTTTGAGGTATTAGTTCTGAAAACCGACGTTCATTATCCATTATGTAGCCAAAGTTTGCCGCTACAGTCAAATCACCTTCGTAAGATTCCGGAACATATATAGTATATGTAAATGAAAAAGATTGAGAATATGGAAGATTTACCCATAATAATTTTACCGTATTATTTTCAAATTCAAAGTTTTGAGCATCACAAGTTGCAGTAAACCCCTCAGGCAATGAATGAGTATATCGACCGAATCCTGATAAATTCCCCTTTTCTATAGTTACCGTCATTGTAAAATGAGTACCGGCTATTACTTCTTGAGGGTAATCAGCATGAATATTTACTACGTTTGAATTACTCGAATTTAAAAATATTACAAAAGGAATAAACGGTAATACAAACAAAAGCAAACGTTTTGCATTTTTTTTCTTAATTGAGTCCATAACACTTACTATTCTAATATATCGATGCAACAAATTTACACTGAAGAAATGCAAAATGCAATAGTTATGTTAATAAAATTGTTAATAACGCAAATAAAATTAGTAATGAAGGAAATTTTAACTTTATAATTATCTGATAAACAGATATGAAAATGTTTTGCATTGTAAATTAAAAAAAGTGTAATGTATTGCAATATTTTTGCATTTTAGTAGATAAATGGTATGTTTTGTATAATTGTAATGCTGAAAATTTAGAAAAGTGTTTGAAATTGCTTTAGAGTGAATATGTAATTATGTATTGTTTAATTATTCTGATGAATTAAATTATACATACCCAATGACACATTTTGATTCTCTCTGATTAATTTTTTCCCGAAAGAATAATGCAGATATTCCACCAACCATAAAAAGGTTTTTCTCTGTAAAAAAGTGAGAGGACTGTTTTAAACAAATTTCAATCTCATTGTTGTACCCCCATGGTATCCTTCACATAATAAATATAAACTTTTGAGATGCTATTTTAATAATTTCCGAAATTATTATTAGTGCTGTTAAAGTTAATGATCGATATGGTTTAAAGTAATTTTTATATAGTGCTTGCGAGAAAACTATTTTTTTTCTGTGTTTCTGATGCGAAAGCTTCAAAGACGAGGCTTTCGAAATCTTGAAAATCAACAAGTTTACGTCTGTAAATGATTGTTTTCAAGATGAGAATAACGATGTATTTGGAGTTTTCGCGCAGAAACTATGTACAAAAAATAATATATGAATCATGTTTACCCTTCATGGTCTATAAAGAAAAAATTGCACAACTACATTAATTAAAGAAAAACCAAGAAACAGCAAGCGAAAATGAGCCTGATTGTTGTGGATAATGGGGAAATAAAAAATTCTTATCTACAAACTGAGAATACAAACCTTTATATTTAAAAGAAATT
>JAWOEL010000046.1:0-16314 GCA_046482735.1 Bacteroidales bacterium
ACAGAAGGTGTAATGTTTGAGAGCAATAGTATGAAGGCAACAATGTGTATTATGTATATACGGAGAATAATAACGTGAGTTCGATATAATTTTTGAGTTCAAAACGCTTAGAAATAGTACGATTCGATTAAAAATAATGAGTATTATCGGGATAAATCGAATTATTTTTAAGAAGAAGATTGCTGTTTATAAGCGTTTCATTGATTTGTGTAAAATATTGAATATGTGCGTTACATCTCTTCATCTTATTCCGATAAGATTCATCGATTTGCCTTAATCTTCAACATTTTACATCAACCTGAACTTGAAAAATTACGTCGAACTCACGTTATTACTGAAACCTGAAACACAATCAAAACTATTTTTTGTTTGGGTTAAGCTGTTATGAAAAATAGAAATACCAAAAGTTTGGAAAATGCCTATCGTTTACTGTGAAACAAACAATGTTGCACAGTTATAGAAAGTCTTTATTACGTGTTATTTCTCTTCTACTCGTTGGAGATGCATACGTGATCTGGAACCAGATACTGTTTCTTCGAGTACCATGGTGTTTGGTGTATGTTCCAAAATTATAAACGAGGATGGTTGAATGTAAGAGTTGTTTATTTGTGTATAGGCTATTGTGCTCTTTTCAAAATCATATGTGCAGGCACATGCTACGTGAATATATTCGTTTTTGATGTGAAGTACTGAATCTTCAAAAACATAAGCTGTTGAAAGTACCGTGGAGCGAACTTGATTTTGCTGTTGAGGTGATAACGAAGTGTCTTCAATTTCGTAATCATAACATTCCCATGTCCCTTGAATATATTCTTTCGATAAATCAGGGTTTGAGTTACATGAAAACAGACTTGTAATAATTGCTAGTGTAAATATAAAATAAGGTAAACGAATATGCATAATTTTACTTTTTTAATAAAAGTATACATTTTTTTTGAAACCAATATGTTTCTCATGATTTTTTTTAAGATATTTACCTATGTTTTTACCTACAGCAAAGAAAGAAGTTGAAAAACTCGGATGGGATTATGTGGATGTTATATTAATAACTGGTGATGCGTATATAGATCATCCGGCTTTTGGCATAGCTATTATAGCTCGCATTCTTGAGGCTCATGGTTTCCGTGTTGCGGTTATTCCGCAACCAAATTGGCAAGATGATTTACGTGATTTTAAAAAATTAGGAGCACCACGTTTGTTTTTTGGGGTAAGTGCCGGAGCAATGGATTCTATGGTAAATCATTATACTGCAACGAAACGCTTACGTTCGGAGGATGCTTATACTCCCGGAGGAACTATAAAACAACGCCCTGATTATGCTCTTAGTGTGTATTCTACAATTCTTAAGCAATTATATCCGGATGTGCCTGTGGTAATAGGTGGTATTGAGGCTTCTCTCAGGCGATTTACACAGTATGATTATTGGTCTGATGCGTTACACAAACCTATATTGATAGATTCTCATGCTGATATGCTTGTGTATGGTATGGGCGAAAAAGCTATTTTGCAAATTGCACAAGAACTTGCGAAAGGTCGTTCTATACGTGATATTCAAACAATTCCACAAACTGGTTTTGTGTCTGAAACGTTTCCTCAACATATTGCTGAGTATACGCAATTATCGTCGCATGATGAGTGTGTGCGTGATAAAAAGAAATTTGCTCAGAATTTTGTGCGTATAGAACATAATTCAAATCAATGGTCCGGAGTTACGCTTATTCAACCTGTCGATTCATATTATGTGGTGGTCAACCCTCATTATGAAGGTGCAGGTTTGGAGCAGAGTGAATTAGATGATATATATAATTTACCTTTTACCCGCAAACCGCATCCGCGATATAGAAAGAAAAAACCGATACCTGCTTACGAAATGATAAAATATTCGGTAACTATTCATCGTGGATGTTTTGGAGGTTGTAGTTTTTGTACAATTTCTGCTCATCAGGGGAAATTTGTTGCCAGCAGAACCCACGAATCAGTTGTGCAGGAATTACAGAAAATTTCTCGTATGCCGGAATTTGATTCGCATATTACCGATTTGGGTGGTCCTTCTGCAAATATGTATATGATGCGTGGGAACACTATTTCTATGTGTCAGGCATGTAGTCGTGCGTCGTGTATTTTTCCGGAAAAATGTCCGAATCTTATAGATAATCATATTCCTCTGGTAAAATTGTATTCTGCTGCTCGTTCTGTTAATGGAATTAAACATGTGACAATTGGAAGTGGTATTCGCCTCGATTTATTACAAGGAGCCAAAGGCGAACACACATATATGCAAGATTTAATTACACATCATGTTTCGGGACGCTTAAAAGTAGCACCGGAACATACTGTATCTTCTGTTTTGAATACTATGAGGAAACCGGATTTTAACTCGTTTTTGAAATTTAAGAAGGATTTTGAGATGTATAATAAACGTGCAGGAAAACGACAACAACTCATACCGTATTTTATATCTGCACATCCGGGGTGTACTGTTCATGATATGAAAAAGTTGTCCCAAACTTTTGCTACATATAAGTTATATGCAGAGCAGGTTCAGGATTTTACCCCGACACCCATGACTCTGTCTACGGTTATGTATTACACAGGATTAAATCCGTATACTATGAAACCTGTTTTTGTGGCTCGAAGTAAACGCGAAAAGGAGGCACAAAAATCATTTTTCTTTTCGCGTGTACACACAAAATAAAAGTATACCTTTGTTTCAAATTTGTACGTGTACATGAAGGATTTTACAAAAGGAAACGAGTTTCAGCATATATATAAATTTGCAATCCCTCTTGTTTTAGGACTTATAATACAACAGTTGTATAGTGTGGTTGATAGTATTATAGTCGGTAAATTTTTAGAAAATGGTGAGCAGGGGCTTGCTGCCATTGGTGCGGCTTTTCCGGTTATTTTTTTTCTTATATCGTTTGTTGTTGGTATTTCCAACGGTGGAACTATTATTATTTCTCACTTTTTTGGCAATAAAAATTATAAGGGAATTAGAGATGCTATCGAAACCAACAATATATTTTTATTTGTGTGTGCTGTAATTGTGAGTACAATCGGCATTAGTTTAGCCGAACCTATATTTATATTTATAAATTTACCCGCAGAAGTTATACCTCAAGCAGTTACCTATATGCAAATATATAGTGTTGGCTTTGTGGGAATGTTCGGGTATCATGGAGTAAGTGCAATTCTTCGTGGTGTGGGAGATTCGAAAACACCTTTGTATGTGTTAATTATAGCTAGTGTGTTAAATGTTTTACTTGATTTATTATTTATAGTTGTGCTCAAAACCGGCATTGCCGGTGTTGCGTGGGCAACTGTAATTGCACAAACGAGTACATTTATTGGAGTTGTGTATTATCTGAATCGTACGCATCCGCTTATAAAATATACGTTCGGACTGCGATTTGATACAAAAATTTTTAAAGAAAGTGTTCGTATTGGTCTACCTTCCGGATTTCAACAATCTTTTGTGGGGTTGGGAAATGTGGCTCTCATGTCTATAGTTTCGCGTTTTGGTACTGTAGTCGTAGCCGCGTATTCTGTAACTTCTCGTATAGATATGTTGTGTGGTGTGCCTGCAATAGCTTTAGCTTCTGCATTTTCCGGTTTTGTTGGGCAAAATCTCGGAGCACGAAAAATTAAACGGGTAGAGAGAGGGTATAAATTTACTGTTTTATTAGGGGTTTCTATATCTCTGATTATTACTACTTTTTTATTATTATTTCGTACCGAGGTTATGAGTATATTTACAAATGAGCAAAATATATTGCCCTATGGAGCTCAATATCTTTCTATTGTAAGTCCTTTTTATGTTGTGTTTACTATCTTGTTTATTTCAAATGCAGCACTTCGTGGTGCCGGAGATACGTTAATACCAATGTTTGTGACTTTATTTGCGTTATGGATAATACGTGTACCGGCAGCTCATTTCCTTTCTCAGCATTATGGTGAGGCCGGTATTTGGTGGGGGATACCTATGGGATGGATTATTGGTATGACGTTTTCAACGATTTATTTTTTTACCGGTAAGTGGAAACAAAAACGTGTAGGAGGAGCACGTGCTCAAAAAGATGAGGTGGTTTTGGTTGATTAATTGGCAGCACAATGTTTACTGCATTTTTTTTGAGAAGCAAGATTGATTTGGAATTTGTCTTACAATCACTATTGAGTGCTGTAAGTATCAGTTATAGAATACGTATAAAATTTTATTGTTTCAAAAAGTATAATTACTACTAAAAAATTAGTAACAATACCCCACATTTTCATAAAATATCTTTAAGTTTGTATCCATAAAAAGATAATACTGAGTGGATGTTCAGTATGTTAAATAAATAAAGTATAATTAATCAATATATTAAAATATGGGAAATTATTTTAGTTCACTTCCGTTCCGAGTACAAAACCAGGAATTAGGGAAATGTGATTTTATGGAAAGTTCAGAATTCAACAATGGTGTTGATTATTTGAAAGGTAAGAAAATTGTAATAGTAGGTTGCGGTGCACAAGGCTTGGCACAAGGTCTCAACATGAGAGATAGTGGTCTTGATATTTCGTATGCACTACGGAAAGTTGAAATTGATGAAAAACAGGTATCATATCAAAATGCACAAGAAAATGGTTTTGATGTTGATACTATAGAAAATATGGTACCCAAAGGAGATTTGATTTTAAATCTTACCCCGGATAAATATCATACACCTGTTGTGAAACATATTATGCCATTGATTAAAAAAGGTGCATGTCTTTCTTATTCGCATGGTTTTAATATTGTCGAAGAGGGGATGAAAATTCGTGAGGATATTACTGTAATTATGGTAGCACCTAAATCTCCGGCTTCAGAAGTTCGAGCAGAGTTTTTACGTGGTTTTGGTGTACCTACTCTTATTGCTGTTCATCGTGAAAACGATCCGAATGGTGATGGTCTTGAAATTGCTAAAGCATACTGTGTTGGTACCGGTGGACACAAAGCCGGTGTTTTGCATTCTTCTTTTGTGGCTGAAGTGAAATCGGATTTGATGGGTGAACAAACAATTTTATGTGGTTTGTTGCAATCAGGTTCTTTATTATGTTTTGACAAAATGGTTGCTGAAGGTATAGACAAAAAATGGGCAGCTAAATTTGTTCAATATGGATGGGAAGTTGTTACCGAAGCTCTTAAAATAGGTGGTGTAACTCATATGATGGACAGACTTTCTAATCCTGCTAAATTAAAAGCTTTTTATTTGGCTGATGAATTAAAAGCAACTATGCGTCCATTGTTCGAAAAACATCAGGATGATATTCTTTCGGGAGCGTTTTCTGAAACTATGATGAAAGATTGGGCAAATGATGATGCTGATTTAAAGAAATGGCGCGAAGAAACAGGTGAAACTGATTTCGAAAAAACTGATGCTACTGATGAACAAATTACAGAGCAAGAATATTTCGACAAAGGTGTATTAATGGTTGCATTTGTGAAAGCGGGTGTTGAATTAGCATTTGAGGTTATGACAGAGTCCGGTATTAAACCAGAGTCTGCTTATTATGAATCTCTCCATGAGACTCCTCTTATCGCAAATACAATTGCACGTAAAAAATTATACGAAATGAATCGTGTGATTTCCGATACTGCTGAATATGGCAATTATTTATTTGATCATGCATGTCGTCCGTTATTGGCTGATTTTATGAAAAAATTAGATGCTGATGTGATTGGTGCTAATTTTAATGAGGGGAAAACTAATAAGGTTGACAATAAAGAGTTGGTCGAAGTAAATGAGCAAATCAGATGGCATGATATTGAGGTGTGTGGTGAAGAGCTACGTGAAGCAATGTCTGCTATGAAAGCTATTATAGAATAAATAATACGTGGTATTTTTATATAAAAACCTCATCATATTTTATGATGAGGTTTTTTTTATTTTTATATTGCAGTTCTTGGTTGAGCACATTATTTGTGGTTATTATTGAGAGTATTTCCGCGTGTGCCGAGTGTATAAATGTAAAAAAAGTTTTAATTGTGGATATAGCAGTAAATACAAGATTTCTTATAAAAGATAAAATTGAAGGGATTGGAAGGTTTACTTTCGAAACAGTCAAACGTATGTGTGAAAATCATCCGGAACATACATTCTATTTGTTGTTTGATCGCATGTATGATAAAGAATATGTGTTTGCCAAAAATGTAAAACCGGTAATTGTGCCATTTCAGGCACGACATCCTATATTATGGAAGTTTTGGTTCCATGTTCAATTGCCGCGGGTAATTAAAAAAATAAATCCGGATATATTTATTTCTACTGATGGCTATGTCCCTCGTGGTATTCCTATGCCTATTTTGAATGTTATTCATGATTTGAATTTTGAACATAATCCGCATCATATTCCTCCGGGGGTTTTACGATATTATAAAAAATATTTTCCTTTATATGCTACTGCATCTACTCGAATAGCGACGGTTTCGCAATTTTCTAAACAAGATATTGCATCAAAATATACTATTCCTCCAGAACAAATTGATGTAGTATATAATGGTATAAGTGATGGTTTTTCTCCTCTTAGCGATAAGCAGAAAAACATAATGAAGCAGAATTATACGCATGGTGATGACTATTTTATGTATATTGGTTCATTACATCCGCGAAAAAATATTGTACGGTTACTGGAGGCTTTTGAAATTTTTAAAAAAGATACTGAATTGCCGGTAAAATTGTTGATTGTCGGTGAACAGATGTTTTATTCAAAAGCTATACAAAAAGCGTATACTACAAATGCGTATAAGCATGATATTTTATTTACGGGACGTGTCTCTGATTCTGAATTAGCACTGTTGTTAGGTGCTGCGTTTGCTCTTACATATGTGCCTTTATTTGAGGGATTTGGTATTCCTGTTTTAGAATCTTTTGCGTGCGATGTGCCGGTTATTACATCTAATTGTACATCTATGCCCGAAGTGGCAGGCGATGCAGCAATAATGTGTGATCCTCGCGACGTTAACGATATTTCCCGTGCTATGAAACGTGTAACTGAAGATGAGTCTTTACGACAAGATTTGATATCTCAAGGTCGTGTTCAGCGTGAAAAATTTTCGTGGGACAAAACAGCCGATTTGCTCTGGCAGTCTGTTATGAAAAGTTATGAGGAAGGTTAGAGCACATTATATTTTTGATGGTTTTCGTTTATGGAAAAATGCTCAGCTTGTGTTGTCTGACGAAGGTGTTGTCGAAGGACTTTACTCTTTGTTACATCCTATGTCAGAAGAGGCTGGTGTTGAGTTTTATCCGGGTATTGTGTGTCCCGGATTTGTAAATACTCATTGTCATGTAGAGTTGTCGGGTTTGATCAATCAGATTCCTCAGAAAACTGGTTTACCTCAATTTGTGACTGCTGTTGCACACAAAAAAAAGGAAATTCCTTTTTCCGAAAGTGCGTGTGCCCGGGCAGATAAATATATGTGGGATAATGGAATTGTTGCTGTTGGTGATATAGCTAATTGTTCTGATACATTTGCACTGAAAGAACAAAGTAATATTCTTTATCATACGTTTATTGAGTTATTTGATTTGCATGTGGATTCTCGTTCAGAATATGAACGAGGGAAAAGAGTGTTTACATCATATTCGGATAGAAAACACGTTTCTTTATCTCCGCATGCTCCGTATTCTTGTTCTCGTAAGTTATGTGCCAAAATAGAGGCTCATGCGGTTGATTATGAATATCCTGTAACTATTCATAATCAAGAGCATGAGTCTGAGAATGAGATGTTTTCACATCATTCAGGTGAATTGTTTGCGACATTTCAAAAGGAACATACACAACCGATTTTATCATCTACTTATCGTTCGTCATTACATTTTTCGGTCGGAGCTTTTGAACAAGTCCGGCATATGATATTTGTGCATAATTTGTATATTTCGGAACCAGATATACAGTTTTTACTAGTAGAACGTGGTGTTGAAAATTTTACCTGTGTTGTGTGTCCATCTAGTAATGTGTATATAAATAATGTGTTGCCACCATTACAATTACTACAACAACATTCCGTACAATGGGCTATAGGAACCGATAGTTTGGCCTCGAACACGGAATTGTCTATGCTCGCAGAGATGCTTTTGCTACAGCAATCGTTTTCGGAGCTTACACTTGAACAATTGCTTCACGCAGCAACATATAGAGGTGCGTATGCCCTGAATTTACAAAACCGATTCGGACAATTTGCAAAAGGAAAAAAGCCGGGAGTAATTTTACTCGAACACGTTGATTTGCAAAATATGCAATTAACACCGGAAACAAAGGTTCGCATGCTGTAATATCGGACAGAAATATGCAGGAATTCTTTTATACCACCAAACCCGGCATATTTATTTAAGACGTCTTTGTCCTCGGGTGTGATTTTTTGAAATAAACCCTGCCTATAGAAAACCCATAGATTTAGTTCAACTGGATTTTACGCCGGGCATTGTGTGGTGGTTGGATTTGTGGTTATTGTAGGACGTTTTTATTTGTATTTATATCTCGTTGTATTTTTATCTCCACACTTTTCAATCATTCCATTTTCAACAGCAAAATTCAAATCCCGACTTGCTGTCGCTGATGAAATTTCTCTAAAATTCTTTAAATATTCTTTTCTTGTAAAGTAGTCGTTTGTAGCAATTGACTTGAATAAATTAATCCGGTCAATATTCGTTAAGCTGACATTCTGAATATTTAATAAATCTTCAAGTGACTCAAGGATAATTTCAAGCATATATTCAATAAATGCAGTGGATTCTCCGGTATTGTCTGATTTTCCAAGAGATTCATAATATTGTTCTTGTCTTTCTTTTATTAAAATCTCAATTGGCAGAAATTCAAAAACAGGATAGGTGTCCTTTAAAATGAGGGTTTGCCATAATCTCCCCATTCTACCATTCCCGTCGATAAACGGATGAATAAATTCCATTTCATAGTGGAATACACAACTTTTAATTAAAACTAGGTCTTCGTCATTTTTTAAATAATCAAACAAGTCATTTATTAATGGTTTTAGCATTTCGCTTGATGGTGCAATGTGAGCAACCTCTGAGCCCTTAACAATTCCAACTGATTTGCTTCTAAGTCTTCCTGCTGATTCAATAAGACCGTTCATTAATATTCCATGAGCTTTACAGAATGAATCAAAGTTGTATGGATTTAGTTTGTCCAAATAGTCATAAACGGAAATAGCATTTTTAACTTCTAAAATATCTTTTTTAGATCCAATTACTCTTTTATTTTCAATAATTGCCGTTATTTGTTCAATGGTCAAGGTATTACCTTCAATTTCAAGTGATGAGTGAATTGTTTTAATCCTGTTTTTCTTTCTTAATTCTGTTGGTGGTCTATGTAGATGTGCAGAATTTACCTCTCCAATTTTTTCTGAAATTGAAGCAACTAATTTTAAAATTTTTCCGGTTATTTTATAAGGTGGTTTCATATTTTTATTCTGATAGTATCATATGATAGTATCAAAGATAATGGTTTTTTCAGGATATAGAGAAAAAATCACAAAACTTTTAATGTGCTTGTGATTTTTTGAAACAAACCCTGCTATAGAAAAGCCATAGATTTGGATCAACCGCGAATTCATGCCGGGCATTGTGTGGTGGTTGGATTTGTGGTTATTATAGATAGTTTTTATTTCCTAATTCAATTATTTCTATTTCTGTAAGACCTGTCATCTCTGATATAAATATAATATCCATTCCTTTAGCTATCATTTTTTTTGCTATTTCCTGCTTTTCATCAAATCTTGCTGTATCTAATGAGTTTTTTAAATCTCTGTAATATTTCAGGCTATTCTCATAGTCTTGATATTCCTGCTGCGAAAATTTTGCAATCTCCGCAGTCTCAAATAGTTTTAAAAATACTGTTTCTTTTAGTTTTTCAGGTATCCTGTCAAGTTTATGAAGATTTTTAATCAAATAAAGCCATTTATCAAACCGTGTTTCAAGTTCATCAATATCCTTATTAAATTTTGGCATTTCCAAATAAATGAAATTCAACTTATCTGAAAAAACTTCATTAATCTCCAATTCCTTTAGTTTTACATCATATCTGAATTTCTTTGGATATTTCTTATCATCATCAAATTCGAAGTCCAAAATTGCAATTGTATAAACTTTTTCCAATTCAAAATCCCATTCACTTCCTTTTTTTGCTTGTTCTTGTATCGGAAAAGTTGAATAGTAAATAGTTCTGTCTTTAAAGAATTTTTGTTTAGTCTTTTGGAGTTCAACTATAAATCTTTCGCCTTTTTCATTTGTGCAATATAAATCAAAAATTGCTTTTCTATTCAATTCTGTAGTTCCAAGATTCTCATTTTTCAAATAAGTCAATTCAGTTATATTACCTTGTTCGTCTTTAAGCAATTCGTTTAAAAAATCCAATAATAAATCCTTGTTTGGCTCCTCACCAAAAAGTCTTTTAAAACCATAATCCGTAAATGGATTTATATACTTTTCTTTAAAATCAGTCATTTTTTATTTTAATCAATCTCAAAAATACAATTTTTAATGTTATGCACAATCGTTTTTCTAAAATAAATGCCAACGTCAGTCCATCCAAAAAACCTCCCACCATTTTCTCTATTTTCAATAAAAGTACATTTTTTTTTCGGATACCGAGAAAAAATCACAAAACTTTTAATGTGCTTGTGTTTTTCTGAAATAAACCCTGCCTATTGAAAACCAATAGATTTAGTTCAACCGGGAATGTAGGTTGGGAATTGTGTAGTGGTTGGATTTGTGGTTATTGGCATACGTTTAGTCATAATGAAATCTACATTTAGCAATTAGTATTTCATCTTCTTTTATCATATAAATTAAACGGTGTTCGTCAGTTATTCTTCTTGACCAAAAACCTTTGTATTTATACTTTAACGCTTCAGGTTTTCCGAGCCCGGAAAACGGTGTGCGAGAAATATCTTTAAGTAGAGCAGTAATTTTTTTGACTATCTTTTTATCGACTTTTTGCCAATAAAGGTAATCTTCCCAAGATTCATCAACGAAAATATACTTCATTCTCTTTAATTAATCTTTTTTTGAAAAGAGTTTCCACTTTTTAATTTGCTAATAGCAGAGTCTAACCTATTTTCATTTGATTTTGATGATAATTCATGTTGAGTAGTACATAAAGAATTATATTCTTTTAATGATATAACTACTACACCACTATCTTTTCCTCTGTTAATAATAAGAGTTTCAAAATTATGAGTAACCTTATCTAAATATTGTTTTATATTTTTTCTAAAATCTGAAATTGTTGCAGTTAACATATCTATAAATTTTAAAATCTGTACTTTATTTTGTACAAATATATGTACGTGTTTACACGAATGCAAATTTGATGTACTATTTTTTAATGTGTGCTAACAGCAGTATCGAGACAAGCTGTCTCAAAACCTCCCGTTATTTTTTATATGTTCAATAAAAGTATGGTTTTTCTCGGATACGGAGAAAAAATTATTGGATTTTTATGTTTGTATCTCAACCGCGGCGTGGTTGTATGACTGTAGAAAATCGTACATCAGTATTATATTATTTCACGACTCCGGAGGATGTCGTATGTTTTTGTTGTGTGAATTGTGAATCCTAATGGATTCAGGAATACGACTTCTATTATTGTTTCTACAGATATTCGACTCCTACCAGAGTCGGTTTAGAGATAAATACACACTATTTGTTATGAAAAAACTTTTAATGTGAGCTCAACACAAGAGGTTATGAATCCTTATATCCAAAACATCAAACACATAGCTCTCTCTTGCTAAATCGCCATATATACGACCCGTATAACCTATTTCGGATATTGTTAGAATAGGGTTGTCTCGCTTCGGGCAGGATGAATCGTGAGGGACTCTCCGATAGGCTACAAACCTATTGGCTGTTTGCTCGAGTGGCGGTAGTTTTTCGTAGTACAATTATTATATCCTTACAAAATCCAAATTTTTCATAATCTTCTTTAGAAAATTTTTCATAATACCTATTCATTTCAACGTCAAACCCAACCTCTTCAAATCGTTTTTTTATATCAAGTCCATATAACCTTAGATGATCCCATTGCCCAAAGTGTTTTTCTCTATCATCTGGTAGAATAATTTTAGAATCTTCATAGGTATTATCTAATTTTTCGTTTATTGGTACAGTAACTACTCCTATTCCACCGTTCTTTAACACTCTAAACATTTCTGTCATTGCTTTTTTGTCATTTGGAATATGCTCCAATACATGATTAGCAATTATATAATCAAAACAATCATTATTAAATTCGATTTGAGTCAAATCTACATTTTTGATTCCTTTTTGATTAGAATAACCTTGAACCATTTTATCCCCGGGTATATATTCTAAATTCTTTTGTTTCCTCAATATTTCTAAATATGATAATTCTGGAGCTATATGTAATACTCTCAAATTCTTAGTTAAAATATCAAGTTCATTTTCTAAGTAATGCCATACTAATCTTTGTCTACTTCGTGCACCGTTTGATGGCGTCACTAAATCTCCAGAAATCTTTATGAACTTTTTAAAACTCTTTTTTGCTATTGGACAATAAACTTCAGTTCGAGAAAGTTCTCCAAATATTATTTGTTGAAGATAATAACGTCTCCAGTTTAGCTTTCTGAAAAATATTCTTATTTCAAAAGGAATTATATTTTTTCCTATATTAACGATTCTTTGTTTTAATTTCATTTTATTATCTTTTTTAATATAAAAAAAATTATTGTTTAGCTAGCTCTATGTCTTAATTCTAAATTTTCGCTAAGGTGACCGTTATATGCAGGGCGTTGTGGGTTAAGGCATTTTCCTATCACTCAAAAGCAAAGATAAGAAAAAGAACTGAACTCGCAAACAGTAATCACCCCAACATGCTATATGATAGTGTGTGTACCCTGCATTGCACACTCGATTAAGTTGTTTTTTTAATGGGAAAAATACAAATTTTTCAAAGAAAATAAATGTACCGATGTGTTTTTATCTTCGCAAGTGGTGATTTTTAATTGCGAAAATTTGATTATACAAAGTTGCTAATTACAAAACTTTTAATCTGTGCTTTTAAATTAAAAGTGTTTTTTTGAATTAAACCAAAACCATTGAAAACCCATAGATTTAGTACAACTAGGAATGTAGGTTGGGGATTGTGTAGTGGTTGGATTTCTAATTATTGGGTGTTCGTTGTTTTTTTTCGTTTATTATTGTCCGTTTCATTTTTAGTTGTAAATTTGTAACCATTGTATAAGGTTAAACAACTTGGTTATGAAAGAATATTTATCGCTTTCCGAAGCATCTGAACTTATCGGTAAAAGCAAAGAAACCCTTAGACGGTGGGATAGGGAGGGAAAATTGTCTGCCGTCCGTGAACCAATGAGTAATTACCGTGTTTATAATCGTGAACAAGTTGAGACTCTTTTCGCTGACTTTTTTAGTCACGATGTTGAAGATATTGTTTCAAACTATGTTGAACCGCATAATGAATACACTGTTTTAGAATTATTTGCCGGAGCCGGTGGTTTGGCTGTTGGTATGGAAAAGTCAGGTTTGAAATGTGTTGCTTTGAATGAAATTGATAAGTGGGCTTGTCAAACTTTACGAAAAAATCGTCCGAACTGGAAAGTTTTGGAGGGCGATATTAAAGACTTTGATTTTACCGAATATCACAATAAAGTAGATGTCGTAACTGGTGGTTTTCCTTGTCAATCTTTTAGTTATGCAGGTAAAAAATTGGGTCTTGCTGATGTAAGAGGGACTTTGTTTTATGAGTTTGCAAGAGTTGTCAAAGAAGTAAAACCGCCAATTTGTTTTGGTGAAAATGTCCGAGGTTTGCTTAGTCACGATAACGGAAATACCTTGCAAGGAATGATTTCTATATTAGATGAAATTGGTTACAATGTTGTTCCAGTACAAGTGTTGAAAGCTATTAACTATAAAGTTCCACAAAAGAGAGAGCGATTAATATTAGTTGGCGTCAGAAAAGATATTGATTTGAAATATGAATATCCGAAACCACATAATAAAGTTTACAATCTGAAAGATGCATTGAAGAAAGGCGAACTTTACGATACAAATGTTCCAAAGTCACCTGGTGCAAAATATCCACAAAGCAAAAAAGCTGTTTTGGATTTAGTGCCACAAAAAGGTTATTGGCGTGATTTACCACTTGATATTCAAAAAGATTTTATGGGTGGGAGTTTTTACTTAGGAGGTGGAAAAACCGGAATTGCAAGGCGTATTGGTTGGGATGAACCCTGTTTAACATTAACTTGTAGTCCTGCTCAAAAACAAACTGAAAGATGTCACCCCGAAGAAACTCGACCTTTTACAGTTCGTGAATATGCTCGTATTCAAACTTTCCCTGATGATTGGGTTTTTGAGGGTTCAATGGCTCAACAATACAAACAAATAGGGAACGCTGTTCCTGTTAATTTGGGAACTGAACTCGGTTATTCGATTGTGAAGTTTTTAAATCAATACTACAACTTGTCAAAGCCAAGATAATAGCTGAAATTCTCAAAAGTAATTTGGTCTAAAACTGTTCTATTACTGGTTTGAATTTCTGATTTAATTTCTTCTAATGCAGAGTTTTCAGCAATTTCTTCGGTCTCTTCAATTGTTTTTAGATAATCTTTGATTGCACATGGAAGAGCTTTGTATAACTGAAACATTGCATCTTGTTGCCCTGATAGTAAAGCATAAAATTGGTCGCCTGAAATTTTATAAACCCTACTATGACTGTATTCTTTCCCATTTATGTCGCCGCTCCATAATTCACAAATACTACCTTTTGCAAGAATCTGTACCCAATAGCATTTTGCTTGTTTGTAATCGTCGGCATATCGTTTTAACTTTTGAAAGAGTGCTTCTGCAGCACTACTGTTCATAGTATTGTGTTTATTTTTTATGTCTGCAAAAAGCGTATTATCCGTTGCTTTAATGTCATAACCGCTCAAATTTCCAGCTTCAAAACCGTTTATACCGCCCAAAATTTGTTCGTGAAAAGTTCCAATTGAATTATTGATTGATTTGTCAATCTGTCTTAAAATCTCAGATTGTATTAACTTTTCTTCGTCAATGTCATTGAATTTTGAGTCGAAAATTAGTTTGATTGTGTCAACCTTGTTTGAGTAAAAATTCTTCTTTGTGATGTTGTTTTTCGCCTTCAAATATGCGTTGTGAAGATTCCCTATACAAGTCAACAAATGTTGGTCAGATATAAAGTTTACGTATTTATTTTTCATTCAATCGTGTTATTTTTAAAAGTAGTAAAGTTAGCATTTATTGTTGATTCTCTGTCTCGAGCACGGTCTTTGTGCAATCACGCCCAACGTCAGTCTCCCGAAAGTATCGGAACAAGCTGTCTCGCCCCCTCCCGTCATTTCCTCTATTTTCAATAAAAGTACAGTTTTTTTTCGGATACGGAGAAAAAATCACGAAACTTTTAATCTGTGCTTTTAAATTGATTTTTTTTTTGAAACAAACCCTACCTACTATTTTTCCTGACATTTTTCCACTTCGTTTTGGTCTGCCGTGTGTTGGAACAGACACGCTCTTTGACAAGCTTTGGTTTTAGCGTTTGCTTGAGTGTTTTGGCAATGTGTGTGGCTATGAAGCGTGGTAATATTATTTCTTCTTTTTATTATTGTCTAAATTTGGTTGCCACATGCGATTTTATTCGGTAACCTACAGATATTATAGCATCCAGATTATAATATTTTTGCGTTCGCGTAACTTCTCGCGAACCTTCTTTTTGAACTTGTAAGAAATCCTTACAAGTTGCATCTTCGATTAATTCTCCTTCTTCAAAAATGTTTTTAAGGTGAATGGTAATATTTTGCGAGCTTGTTTGAAACAATTCAGCCATTAGCTTCTGTGTAAGCCAAACGGTTTCGTCTTGAAAACGGACATCTAATTTTGTTTCCCCATTTTCGGTTTGATAGATTATTATTTGTGATTTATTTTCTTCCATTTATCTTAATCTTAATTCCATTTAATTTTTTATTGGCTATGAAGTGCCGGCTATTCTTTCTCGATTTCAAGATTTGTAATTCCATTTATTAAAAATCAGTCTTTATGTTATATAATTTTCACAAATATACAATTATCCGTGGGTGCGTTGACAAGAAAACAGCTCTTTGGCAAACTTTGGTTGTGTGTCGGTTTGTGCGGTTTGCAAATGTATTGTTTTGTGCGTTGGCTGTTTTTTTTGTTTTATATGCCCTAACGTCAATCTCCTAAAATCACCGGAAAAAGTTGTCTCAAAACCTCCCGCCATTTCCTCTATTTTCAATAAAAGTACATTTTTTTTCGGATACCG
>JAWOEL010000015.1:0-41281 GCA_046482735.1 Bacteroidales bacterium
TTTTAAACGTTCGCAACGGCTGTATTTACCTTTCAAAAACAAGGCATTCACAACAGACCTCAACAAAAGGTACGGATTGACAGGGCTGTATTTACCTTTCAAAAACAAGGCATTCACAACATAAAAAAATGCGACCTGCATCAGAAATAGCTGTATTTACCTTTCAAAAACAAGGCATTCACAACAAAATAAAGATTTAATGCTTGCAAAAATGGGCTGTATTTACCTTTCAAAAACAAGGCATTCACAACAGATAATAGCACACATCACTATTTATAACTGTTGTGAAAAATATTATGCATAAAAAAATGACTTTTATAATGCTATTTTATTCTCAATGAACTATTTTTTGTTGTTCTATTTTACATTTAAAAAAATGTATGAGTTTTTGTAGAAAATACAAATATTGCTCTGCATATGAACTATTTTCATCAACTTCAGGAAACAAAGTTAATAAATAATTATATGTAGAATAATCCGGAAGTTGATTATGTGCAAATTTATTTCGTATACAAATTAGTGCTTCTTTTTTTAAGCTTATTTCACAATCATCTCCTAAAGAATATTTTGAAACAATACCTTTTTCAATATATAACTTAAAATTAAGATTACCAGAATTATCTATCAGTTCTTCGTTAAGAATTCCATCATAACTTTTATCTACAATAATTTTTTCGAATTCTTGTATTTCTTTAAATATTTCTCTACTTCTTAATGTCTCATACGATTCAATCTGATCTTCTATTTCTTTTCTATTCCATTTCTTATCACAATCATTATCTTTTTCATTATTGTAAGAAAACATTGTTGTTACCCGTTCATCGTACATGTATCGCTTTAATTTCCCAAAATCTTTTAATTTTATTTGTGGTTCACAAATATGCTCATATTCTATTGGAACTTCTTTTTCCCATAAAGACTTCGAAAAATCCTTTAATTCAATTGATAATGGTATATTGAAAATTTCTTGAAACAAATAATCAACAATGTGTTTCAAAAAAACATCCTTAATCATCTGTTGTTTTATTGATTGATTATACTTTCGTATAAAATATTCTTTTTGAGCTTCTTCTGATAAGTTTTTTTTGTTTTCACTAATTACTTGCCGACTTTCTTTTTCTTTATTAAAAACATAATCATAGATATATTCTTCTGTAGAATCTGTATAAAATGATTGCATATTACCATTTATGGATTTCAAAGCATGTCTATACCATTTAGAAAAACGTTCCGGTTGTTCATCAATATTCACTCCTTTAATATATGTTGGTCTATCATCAAAAATACCACGTGGTAAAGAAAGACTTTGAGACAGTAATCTTTCTTTAATGGTCTCGGTTTGATTAATAACAAATTTATTTTCATGAAAGAAATTCCATATATGCGAATCTGTCGTATAATTTTGAAGTTCAGAATCAGAGTCAATATTTTCAATTTCTTTTAATTTTTCATTAAAAAAATGCTTTTTAAATTCATAAAATTGTTCGAAAAGATGCTCAAAATTAGTTGATTTATATAAAATATTTTTCAGTGATGAATTCCAATAATATTCTGTATCAGAAAAATCCCAAAAAGAAGATAATACTAAATAAGACTCTTTAGGGGTTGTATTAAAATATGCTAATGATTTTTGCAATTGAGTATGATGACGAGAACGCCAATGCTCCTCTCTAATTTTTTTGGGCATAAAACGTATTAAATCCTTTGCTATAAACACTGATTCCTTACCCATTTCATTAGTATGAAAAACAAATTTTCGTTTTTTATTTTTCACCTCAGTTCGATGTTGATTTAGAATATGTAATTTTTTTTCAGACTCATCATATTCAAAACGAATTGCGTTTAATAATTTTTCTTTATTTAATACTACTTTATCACTTAAACTCTTTTGTAAACGTTTCGGAATATTTGATTTTTTATTATTTTGAGTTGGGTCGAAATTTTCAATTTCATTAAATTGTTGTATTATTTTGGTAATAATTTTTGTTTCAATTTTTTCCTTATTTTCCTTTTCTACTAAAAACATAAATAGCAATGCTTTCATTTCAGATAATGAAAACAATGCTGTTGGATTTCTATTATCAATTTTATTTTTCGTATTTGTTAAATTCTCATCAATCTCCTTAACCATTGAGTCAACATTACGCTGAGGACTATTTTTTTTTAATCTACATAACTTACCAAACATAGCATATGATCCATCAATATCTTTTATATTTTGAAGATTTGCAAAAATTGGTATATTATTACCAATAATATTAAATGAAGGATTAGGGTATAATTCCCAACCAATTCTATCTTCAACAGATTGAGAAATATTATGATGTTTGATACGAGTTATATCAGATAACTTTCCAAAAATTTTAATCTTTTCAATTAAATATCTCGTAGTATCTGTACCAACACCTTCAATTACTTTTTGTTCAATATTTCTCACATAATTTCCTAAATTTATTTGAAATTTTACATTTGGCATATTTATATACTCATCCACAAAACGCAACACAAAATAATTAAATTTGTCTTCATAGCGTTTACGAATAACAGAAGAAACGAAAATGTTATCATACTTTTCTAAATTTTCATTTACACCAAAAATATACTCATTTTTCTTTTCCTCTGGCAAGACCTTATATACGTTATCAGGTACTTTTGACAGCTCATCACATATTTGTAAAAGAAATGACTCTTGATCAAAAGCACTATGTAATTTGGTTTTTACACCTTTAAACGATAAAAATGTATAAATCCAATGCGTAACTATATTCTGTAAATTTTGTGTGTTTTTAAAACCTTTAACATGCATCAATACATTTTGACTTTCATTTTTAGTAATAAACATACATAATAAAAAAAGCATACCATTTTGAGATAAAGCTATTTTATTTTCAGTTTCACAATAATTATTTGATTTTGGTATATAATATTTTTGTATACGTTCATGTTTCTCATCAATCAAATGCTTAAACAAATCATTTATTACAGCATTTTCAATAGATTTATCCGTAATTACAATTCTTTTATTTTTTTGTTTGTTTTTTTGGAGAGTATTTCGCTTATTTTCAATTAATTGTTTCCATTCTTCTGCATTATGTCTTTTTAACAAAAAACGAAATGATGGATTTTTAAATCGGTTCGTTTTCACATTTTGACACACATCTTTAAAAATATATTCGATATCATTAAAAATACTATCATCTATACATACGGGTTCATGATGATAATGCGTATAAAAATTTCTTAATGAATGTATCGTTTTAAAAAATAATTTTAGTTTTTTTTCAAAATATTTAATACGCTCATTAATTATTTTTGATGTATCGTCAAAATAATTAACAACAGGAAAATATTGAGCAATAAAATCAACTCTATTTTCAAAATCAGAAACTGTTATGTTTTCATTGAATAAAAAATAAAAGTCTTTTGTAGGACATTTGAATCTTTTTTCAGATAAATCTTTAACAACTTTTATATTATTATCAGCAAGATTAAAAAAACTTCCAAAGAAATATTTTTCATCTTTTTTTGAATAATCAAATACGGTTTTTTCCATAAAAAATATAATTCAGTGATTAGCTATCAAATATAAAAAATAATGTTCTAATAAAAAGTCATTGTTGACAACTGGTAAAAACTTGCATAAAAAACACCCTCCTTTTTCTTCTTCATACATTTTTTTTATACATTTACCTAACTAAAAGAGTAATACACACACATATGGAATCCGAAACCATTCAAACGGGGTGAAACCGAAAAACCTTACGAGTAGGATACATTAAAAACTAATTATTATGACAACAGAAAACAACGTACTTATGACTCAAGCCAGAGGAGCTCTTGAAGGAAAATGGGGCACTGCGGTTATTGTTACACTTATTTACATGCTCTGTATTGGTGCAATTCAGGCAATACCAGGACTCGGTCAAATTGCAGCATTAATTTTAGCCGGTCCGTTTGCACTCGGATACATGATTTTTGCATTATCATTAGCTCGTAAACAAGAAGCAGATGTCAGTACATTATTTTCCGGTTTTCAAAATTTCGGAAATGCCTTCGTTTTATATCTTTTAATGGTAATTTTTATTTTGTTATGGACATTATTATTAATAATTCCGGGTATAATTGCCGGTTTTTCTTATTCAATGGCATATTTTATTCTTTCCGAAAATCCGGACATGAAACCTATGGAAGCAATAGATGCCAGTAAAAAAATGATGTACGGATATAAAATGAAATTATTTTTCTTATATCTCCGTTTTATCGGCTGGATACTACTGAGTATTCTTACTTTCGGTATCGGATTGTTATGGGTAATACCTTACATACAGGTTTCTCTTGCCAGATTTTATGATGATATAAAAGATAAACCAATACCTATAGAGGCATAATTACACGTTTATATACTTGTATAATAACTTGTATATAAAATTGGCAGTGTTTTTGTTTATATATTTGAGAAAATTCAGTACCATTGCCTGATTTTTCAAAAAAAATAAACAATATGATACTAAAAAAAAATCACATAAAATTACTATTTTTATGTGTACTATATTGCATAACAACAATCGCTTATGCACAACAGCCGGAAATAGAAATGAATAAACGTACGCATGACTTTGGTGAAGAGTTTATTCCTATCTATTTTCCTCCGGCTTCGTTTAAATTCACCAATACAGGTAATGCCCCATTAGCTATTTTAACCACAAACTCCGCATATGAAGTAAAAGTACAATTTGAACGAACATATATTTTTCCGGGAGAAACAGGTGTAATATACGTAGATTATCAATCGCAAGAGCTCGGACCTTTTAACGAAAAAATTGAAGTCTACACCAACGCGAGTGACGAACCTTTTTACTTACGCATAAAGGGAAATAATATTTCCGTTAATGAATGTTACCCCAATAAAAGAAACAGAGAAATGCGGAAAGTAGTAACCGTAGATGCAGTAACAAAAGAACCCATACCAAAAACAGATGTATTTTTCTATTTTCAGCAACGACAAGAAATTGCAGATCAAACAGATAAAGAAGGAGAAGTAGTAATGACGCTGCCTATAGGAATATATGATATAAAAGCATCGCATGAAAAATATCATCCGTTCGCCAAAAACATGTTTATTCCCAAATCAAAACCTATAATAATAATAGAACTGCAACCAAAAGATGAAATAGAAGAAATGCTCGCAGATGTAGAAGTAGACATACCACCTATTCGTTCTGCACAAAGCAAACCACCTCAGCAGGAACAAGCTTTCCCCACATCTTCTCGCCCTCAACAAGCTAAAAATACTGCAAATCCGGGCGAACTTTCAACTATAGAGTACGCCCCGAACAATATTATATTTCTCATAGACATTTCTTTATCTATGAAAATAAACAATCGTATGGACAAATTAAAAAAATCTCTCTCTCAAGTAATATCTGTTCTCAGAGACATAGATACAATTTCGCTTATCGCATATAATCAAGAATCATACGTACTACTAAACAAAACAACCGGTGCACACAAAGAAAACATAAAAGGCACGATAGACACGCTCACCCCGGATGGACTTACAGATGGTGTACGGGGATTGGAAACTGCATACGAAATTGCCCGTTCCGGATATATACACGAAGGTAATAATCAATTAATATTAGCTACTGACGGCGAATTTTCCGGTTCAAAACATAGCGAACCAGTAATATTAAAGTTAGTACACGAACATGCAAAAAACAATATCCCTATTTCAATTATTAGTTTTGGTAATGACCGTAAAGCTTTGTTTCGACTTCGCAGAATTGCTTTTATAGGAAAAGGCTCATATATACACATTACCAGTACAGAAGAGTCTCCGGATATAATTCTCGAAGAGGTAAAAGCACGGTCTAAAAAAATGTTGTAAGAAACTGTGAGAAATAATGTTATATATTTATTTTGTTTTTCAGATACAAAACATTTGGTAACTAAGCATAGTTTAGAACCCATAAAGAGATTTAATATCCTCGTTATTTAATTCTTCCAAGTCTTGGTTGAAATGATTTTTACTTTTACAATCATTAAGAATTAACTTAATTCTTTCGTTAATTTTCAAAATCAGTTTTTCATTTGGTATAATAATTGGGATTTTCTTTATATAGTTGGAAGAATTGTTTGTTGAAGAATTTATTGTCCTTATTAACGTGTTACAAGTTGGTGAATTGAAAAAAGCTAAAAGATAATATAGAAATGATAAGTCTTTAGGAAATATACCAACAATTGATTGGTCAAAAAGCCTGTTTTCAATTAAAGCCCCTGTAATAGAAGAGGAACTTACCATTGGAACACCAATCCCTTTCCTGAAATAATAACTTGAATTCTGGTATCGTGCTTTTTTATCTTTCTTGAAAAAATTAACTTTTTCTAATGACCAGTTCATAAACCATTCATCAGGTTTAAAATATTTTCGATTACCGCCTTTTACAATTGGCACATATTCTTTTTCATTTGTAATTCCATCAACCAAACTAGCATCACAATTGAACTCAACTAATTCCAAATTTACAGCATCATATTTTTTCGAGTTACGAATAGTCTTATCCCTAACTTTTAAAAAATTCTTGTCGTTACCAGAATAAAACCCAGTAACGCAATCGCAGATGTCACCAATTTTCAACTTAGTAAGATTAAAACAATCGACGAGTTGCTTGTCACCATTTGTTACAAAAGAATAGTCTGGTGAACTCAGTACATCTTTTTGTTGTAAGGTTATTGTTTGCACTGTTTCATTATCACTACCCAACTCTTCAACTTTTTTGAACCCTTTTTTGATTAAGAAATTATTATCAACATTTGCTTTATGATTTAAACTTTTTTCAAGAGAAATTATAGATAGGTTTGCATAACCGAAATTTACTCCCGGAAAATAAGAAGATGGAAATAATGAAATTTCTTTTATTTTGGTGCGGTTTAAGATATATTTTCTAATATCCTTGTGCATATGTAGATTCAAATAAGTATCAGGAATAATAAATACAAGTTTTCCTTTTTCGTTTAGTGCTTCAATACATCGGTAAAGAAATAGAGTATAGCTTTCTTTTGCATAAAATCCATTATAGCTTCTTTTTAATTTTTTTCTTTCTTCTTGGTCTCGCCACGCACCATAAGGTGGATTAGCTATTATTGCATCATACCCGCCCCCCATTGAACAGAGAAACTCTAAGTCTACATCTGTTAATGTGTCAGTTTTTTTGACTTGTATATTTTTATTTTCAGAATATTTAACAAGCAAATTTGAATATGAGTTATCATTAAGCTCATAAGCATCTATCTTTATATCAGGAAAAGTTTTTATAATTGGGTCTATAAAAACTCCATCTCCCGCACAGGGTTCAAGTATTTTCTCAGAACCATTCAGGCTCAATAGTGAAAGCATATAATTTACTATTGGGTCTGATTTTGTATAATACGCTTGATATATTCTATTTTCTAAAATCATATTACCATGTAAGATATTGAGACAGATTATTATCATCTAAAAAATTGGAAAATTCTACATGTAGGTCATCTTTCCAAGATATATTATTTCTTATCCAAGTCTTAATATCATACCCTGTATATTTATGTATTTCGTCATAAGTCTCGTTGCCACTGAACACATTCCAAATACCTGAATTCTTTAGAGTATTGAAATAATTATTATTTTCAGGTGAGCGAACAAAAATTAATGGTTCATATCCCTCTTCGAGATTATGGTAAATACTTGCAACGAGTAAAAGCCTATTTGTATTTCCCTTCTCGTTGGAACCAAATCCACTTTTAAAATCGACCACATATTTCTTGCCTTCATATATAAAGTGAAGGTCTAGCTCTAATTTTATCTCGCCGGATGTAACTAACCCCCAAACTTTATTATAATATTTTAAAAGCTGGCCTTTTTGTTTTTGAGAAAGGTTTAATGAATTTATGTAATCTTCAATTTCGGATGCTAATTTTTTCTTGACATCAGAGAATAATGGTGGGATAAATAACTCTAAATCATTTACAGGAAATTCAAAAGCTAATTTGCAAAATGGCTCCCACAATTCTCCAATTCTTCTTGAAAAAGCCATGTATTCGTATGGCCACACAGAATGCCGAACTTCTAACATTACAACATAGTTGCAATAAGTTACCATAAAAACCGCTTCCAATAATTCTTCGTTTGACCAGTTCTCCTTTTTAGCTTTCTGCTCAACAATTTCAATTAAGTTGTTTTTAGTTTTGACTAAAAGCGTATTTAGTCTTTTAGCTTTTTGTTTATACTGTGTGTTTCCAAATTCATCGTTTACTTCTGCAAGAAATTCAGAAGACCTATTTCTAAAATAATTCAAAACGTCTTCTTTGGATGACCTTATGTTTCTATTTACTTCCATTACATTGTTTTCCTTTTATATTTAATTTTGTGTTCCGCAACTTTTAGAGCTCTATTGGCACGTATTTCATCTTGCAAATCATATATAATCTTGTTACTCAACCATGCAATAAGTAATTTTTCTTTATTAAATCCAAAAAAATCAGCAAACTGATTAATTTGCTCTTTTGAATTTTTTCTATCCCACTGTTCAGATTTACTTATTAGTGCTTGGTCAATATCAAGTGTAGATTTTTTAACATGGCACACAACTAATTAAGTAGTTTCTGCGCGAAAACTCCAAATACATCGTTATTCTCATCTTGAAAACAACCATTTACAGACGTAAACTTATTGATTTTCAAGATTTCGAAAGCCTCGTCTTTGAAGCTTTCGCATCAGAAACACAGAAAAAAAGCAGTTTTCTCGCAAACACTAAGTATCTTTTATATACTAAAAAAATCAAATTAACACTCACATAATAATTTTTTTCTAACTTTCATTTTCATAGTATAACTTATAAAATTGCATATTCCGTCCCTCATCAAAACCTTTTTCTATATACTCTGGTCTGGAATGAACATACACATGAAAATTTTTATCTAATTTAATAACACTGCGTACATATTTTTTTGCCTTTTTAAGAGCATCAGGAGACACCTCAAATTGCGATTGAGACTCAATATTATTATCTTCTTCATATGTTTCTTTAAATTCATTAAAATGTTGTATTACCTCAGGATTACCTATCACATCTTCCTGAAATTGCTCTACATCAAGCACATCATTTTGTTTTAAATAATCATATGACTTACTCATAAAACCTAACTGTTCCTGTTTTTCAACATTATTATCCTCTGTAAGTACCTGATCGCTAAAATTTTTGCACAGTTGCACAAATTGTGTTGTATTGAAATATTCATTTTTCATTACCGCAGCTTGAATAAAATCTTCTATCCAGTAATGAGCCTCATTAGATTTATTTGTATTATCAACAATTTTCAAAACATGGCCGGTTTCCGGATTATGATTAAAAATCAAACATCCTTTATCTAATTTTTTAATATTAATACCAGACTCATGGTCAACATTAAAAATTTCATTTTGCACATACACTTTTATAAAACTATCTTTATTTTCTGACTTAAAAATTCCAACAGCATCAGTTACCTCCCCCTCAACTATACAATTAGAAAAATACGCAACATATAATTCACCGCTTTTGATATTCGGATGTGTTGATATATCATACAATTTTTTTGCAATATTGGCAGATTCAATAAATAGATGAGTATTATCTTCAAAAATTGTATTTGTATACGAAAAAACAGATTCATCACTTATATGTTTTTCTGTATCGAAGGTGTATATCTCATCTGATTTAAAAGGTTGCGAAAAAAAGGTAAACAACAAATCTGCGGTCGACGCATCATCAATCACTATTTCCGACTTTGAAAGAGTAACTCCTTCTTCCTGAGATTTATTACCTATTTTATGAATAACCAGTTTTTCTAATTGAGCTTGTGCAAAATCTATCATAGAAGTATTTTTTTGTCAAAAATAACAAAAACACAGAATATTTATGTACTCCTCTCTAAAATTATATATTGATACGTCTGCAATCTTACAAAAAAATTCTGTTTTGCACTATTATCGAATAATATCTACCGTACCATATTGAAAACCGTGTTCATTTCCACCTTTTCCATATGTGGATCCATCGGCAAAAACAGCACGCACTTTCCAAAAATAAGTACCTTGTTGTAATATCTCCCCCTTGTATTTTCCATCCCATTCACCGAGCGGTGAACCAGTAGACGTTACTCCTTCTGTATACCACACTATATTTCCCCAGCTATCAAACACATACATTTCAAACTCCTGCACTTGTACCCCGTATGGTTTAAACGTACGTACTTTTTTTGAAATATGTGTTGGAGCAAAAGCATCTGGTATATACAATCGACAAGAAGCTTCGATATTTATAGTATCGTAAAAATACGAAACACAACCAAACTGATTTTCGGCTCGCAAGGTTATACTATTTTCACCATATGATACCTGTTGCTCAAAACTATACTGATTATTTTCTATCATTGTATCACAAAACGGATAAAACTTCCAATTATACCTTACTTTTTCCTCCTTTTGTGTTCGTAACACACTATTTTTTTCCGATGTATTGGTAACAATAACATGTTGATTTATTTTCGGTTCCAGTTGAAAAGAAGCCTGTGGATATTTCACAACTTCTACCGGATAAGACAGGCGTGAAACACATCCATTACAATACTCTCCATAAATATATACTGTATCTAAACCACTCGATTCCCATTTAATACTATCTATACATGACGATTTACAAATACTATACTTTTTTTCTTCAGAAGCTTTTCTATACCAGAGATTACTAACATTCGAATGAGTTTTAAAAAAAGTATACTCATGCACTGTATTTTCACATACAGTAGCAGGACCAATACATGACACAAAATCCGATTCATTAAAAAAGCGTACCTGAATAATCTCGGAATATCCACAATTATAATCATCTACATGCTTTACAACATAGTCGCCCTCATCAGTTACATACTCACCATTTATTTCAACACTATCGCCTCTGCATATTGTGGTATCAGTATAGTTTGTTGTTTGTTGTATAAAAGATATATGTAAAGTCACTATACTATCGCAAGCATATTCATCTGTTAATATATGACTATATTCCCCTTCACTTTTTATATTACGCCCATAAAAATCATACACATCCCCTTCACACACAATAGTATCTATAACCCTTTCAGCCCTATTACGCACATACAAATTAAGAACAACCAAACTATCACAACCATATGAATTGGTAAACGTTTCAGAATACGTTCCTGTTTGTTGTATTATTCTCCCATTAAAATCATACGATGCTCCCCAACATATTGCAGTATCTATTTCTGTCACATCGGTATCGTCCACAGATACACTCAAAGCAATTGTACTATCACAACCATATTGATTCGTTTCCACATATGTATATGTACCCGCATTATTATATGAGTTACCAAAAAAATCATACGATTCACCGGCACAAATATCAACACTCACATGCGTATAAGATGTATCATACTCTTCTAATTCTAGAATCGCATATTGCGGACAACAATCAGGTTTTAACACAGTATCTAAAAAAACACCGGCTGTATTATATTCTCTATTATTATAAACAAACACCTCTCCTTTACAAAAACCATCGTGAATAATCGTATCACGTCGTTCTTCTTGTTCTACAGTTATTATCAATAAACTATCACACACACAACCGGGTTTTGGAATACGCTGAACAAACTCACCTGCTTTTGTATACTGCACACCATTAATTTCAACAGAATCAGACGCACAAAGTACTACAGACAGAGAATCTACCGGTGGATTTTCCACAGACACATGTAATTCCACAATACTGTCGCACATATGCGATGTACAAAAAGTATCACGATATACACCTTCTTTATAAATTTCAGATTCGTTAAAAAATACATATTCTCCCTTACAGAAAGTTGTATCTATTCTTGTTGTAACAGGACCAAAAACCTGAATACTATCACGCACTACCAGAGGTTCTGGAGTACACACAAAATCAACAGTCATTTCACACGTAACAATATCTTCAGCTTGTAATGCAGAAAAATCTATCGCAGAAGAATCACTCGGCAATAATTCATTATTCAAATACCAGTCAAAAATAACATCTGACATATCCGCCTCAGTATTCACGGAAAATGCTACATCAGATAAGACGCAATCCAACTCCTCAATTGGTTCTACCGAAAATGCAGGAATAGACTCATCTTCATACTCTATCACAATTTTATCACTCACAATATCTTCAGACAGAACTCCCACAGCAGAACTTCTGTGTTCACACCAAATAGTATCATACTCTTCCGGCACATATGTATATACTGAATCTCCCTCAGCTACAAGCTGCGAATTAACATACCATGTATATTCCGGAAACGGCCCGGGAGCATCAGACGAACATACAAACGTAAGCGAATCATCCAGACAAATATATGATTGAGAAATTGAAATTTCAACATCAGGATACACATATATTGACTGCCCACAAGTAGCAAAATCACGAACATACACAACATTTTTATATTCAGTTATATCCGCCAAAATTAATGTATCCTTAGACAAAACAGCATGAACAACACCTCGTGGATCATCGAAATACAAATCATTACCTATTA
Source organism: Bacteroidales bacterium (assembly GCA_046482735.1). Classification (GTDB taxonomy): domain Bacteria; phylum Bacteroidota; class Bacteroidia; order Bacteroidales; family UBA1715; genus JAQICB01. The sequence goes on from JAWOEL010000015.1 coordinate 12,604, forward strand.
CCCCAAAACCTGCACGACCATTCCATCTGTTCGGATTTTCATATGTCCATTCCTGCAAAAGCTTACCGGAAGAATTATATTTTCGTAAATATAAATCATGCTCTGTTGTCAATATATACCAATTTCCCAAACAATCACCAATAAGATCAAATGGACCATTTCTGTTAAAATCATCCACAACAGCAATTATTTCAGCATCACCAGTTCCGTCATACCTATAAACAGTACCACTTTCAGCAGAAAGATTATAAATATACCCACCACCGGAACCAATATTTGTTGCATCCTCAGTTCCGGACATATGATCTGTTGTAATCCACGTATCGCCATCATAATATGAAAACACATGAGCATGCTCATTTTCAGTATTAATAACATAATAGGTGGAGATTGTGTCATCACCTTTAATTATTTCACTTATACAAAACCCTCTATTATTAAAAGGCACATCAAGACCTGTATATGTCGGATTATTATCTGAAGCCGGTTCTTGAGGATTTAACGCATAAATTCTGTTTTCTTTAATAAAATAAATTAAATCACACGATGGGTGATTTTGTGCAGCTACAGGTGTACCACCACTTAATACAAAAAGCAACAACACAAAAAGTAACCAATACATGCACGTTGATATATTTTTTTGTGTGAAAGCCATATTTTATGCGTATTAGTACGTATACAAAAGTACGTTTATAATAGCAAAAACCAAAGAAATGTTTATTTTTCTTTATGAGCAGAAACTATACAGAATATGCAGTCTCACTTCCGAACAATTATAGAAGAAAAATAATGCTCATGCATGCCACCAACCACACACATAAATCACTTATTTTCACACACACACCCCGCCAAACATAAAACAAAACACCACCGAAAACTGTACGCAAAACATACATACTAATCTCAAGACATCACACGCTCAATCAAACACTATATGCGACTTATACCCAGACTTCTTAAAAAAAACACACACTACACACTGTTGTTCTCTGTAAAATTTCATATAAAAACATGTAAGGAAACACAAAATAAAACTGACATACTGAAAAAAAAACAGTATATTTGAACTTAAACAAAAAACAATTAGATTATGAATACACAAATTCTCACAGCAATTAATAATCAAATACAAGCAGAATTATACTCATCGAACTTATATTTAGCAATGTCTTCATGGGCCAACGCACATGGATACAAAGGGATTTCTCAATGGTTAAAAATGCAAGCCCTCGAAGAGCATACTCATGCAATGAAGTTTATAACATTTCTTGAAGACCGAAACGAACAACCGGAAATACTACACATAGATAAACCGGAATCTACCTGGTCTGGAATTAAAGAAGTCTTTGACGAAGTGCTGGCTCATGAACAAAAAGTAACAAAACTTATCAATACTATTTATGACTTAGCAATTCAAGAAAAAGACCACGCCTCTACCTCATTCCTGCAATGGTTCATTGACGAGCAAGTTGAAGAAGAAGCAACAGCCTCTGAAATAATTGACGAAATATCTCTTGCCGGAGAAAAAGGAGCAGGTATTTATATGATAGACAAAGAACTTGGCCAACGTCAACAATCCTCAACAACAAGCAGTACAGATGCTTAATTATATATTGAAATAAATTTTATTTTATAAATCTTAAAAATTATAGTATTATGAAAAAGTATGTATGTGAACCATGTGGTTATATTTATGATCCCGCAGACGGAGATCCGGACGGAGGTATAAAACCAGGAACAGCTTTCGAAGACATTCCTGATGATTGGGTTTGTCCTGTGTGCGGCGTAGGAAAAGATGAATTTTCTGTTTTAGAAGAATAAGTTATTTTTTTTTGAACAAGAACTAGTTTGTATTCAAAAATTAGTTCTTGTTTTTTACATATTTACCTAATACACAGAAAAATGAAAGCAGTAGAAATTACCAAAGACATATACTGGGTAGGTGCCATCGATTCGCACGTGCGTAATTTTCACGGCTATCTTACTCAAAAAGGCACAACATATAATGCCTATTTAATTCTGGATGAAAAAATAACCCTGATTGATACCGTAAAAGACACTCATACCGACGAAATGATGTCTCGAATTTCTGATGTAATAGATCCATCAAAAATAGATGTGGTTATTTGTAATCATGTAGAACCAGACCATTCCGGTAGCATGCCGGCTGTTCTCGAACACTGTCCGAACGCTACTGTAGTAACCTGTCCGAACGGAAAAAAAGGACTCGAAATGCATTATCAAGGCAATTGGAATTATCATATTGTAAAATCCGGTGACACATTTTCTATCGGAAAGCGATCATGCAACTTTGTGTTAACACCGATGGTTCACTGGCCTGATAATATGATATTTTACATGCCCGAAGAAAAAATATTATTTTCAAACGATTCATTTGGGCAACATTATGCCACATCTGAACGATTTGATGATGAAGTTATAAAGGATTTTGCACTATTTGAAGCAAAAAAATATTATGCAAATATAGTTCTACCCTACTCTAATCAAGTAAAAAAAGAATTAGAATCTGCATCACAATTTGATATTTCAATGATTTGCACCAGTCATGGTGTTATCTGGCGTTCATATATTCCCGAAATATTATCTCACTATAAAGAATGGTCACATAACATGACCAAAAAGAAAGTTGTTATAGCATACGACACTATGTGGAAAACAACAGAAAAAATGGCAACAGCTATTTATGAAGCATTCGAAACTAAAGGATATGAAATAAAAATTCATAATTTACAAGTTAGTCATGAATCAGATATAATGACCGAAATTATTGATGCAGAATATATTTGCGTAGGATCGCCAACATTAAATTCTGAAATAATGGCAAATGTAGCCAAATTTCTCACCTATATGAGAGGGCTTGCACCAAAAGACGGGAGAAAAGCTATAGCATTTGGATCGTACGGCTGGAATGCAAAAAGTGTTGCTCATATAGAACAATATTTTAAAGAATCTAATTTTGATGTTGAATTATCATTCAATCAACAATACAGACCCACAAAAGAAAATTTACAAGATATAAAAGAACAAATTATTAATCATTTACCTTAACCAAAAAAATCAAACTTTATGAGAAAATTACAAGAAATTTACAAATGCAGTGTATGCGGAAATATTGTAGAAGTAGTTCATGCAAGCGTAGGCGAATTGGTATGTTGCGGAAAACCAATGAACCTATTAGAAGAAAACTCAGTAGATGCAGCAACAGAAAAACACGTACCTGTTATATCAAAAATTGACGGCGGTTACAAAGTTGTTGTCGGAGATGTTGCTCACCCTATGGAAAAAGAACACTATATCGAATGGATTGAGCTTATATCAGAAAATAAGGTTCAACGTAAACACCTTTCTCCCGGAGAAGCTCCTGAAGCAATCTTTTACACAGACGAAACGGATGTGTATGCACGCGAATACTGCAATGTTCACGGACATTGGAAAAGTAAATAATCATTAACACAAAAACACGTGCAAATTATATAAGTATAAATTTGTACGTGTTTTTTTTACACACATTATTCATACAAAAACACGGTAAGTAAACATGTTATAAAAAATTGATGTAACTATACACACATCAAATGAAAATCATACACGAGTTTTATTACAACAATTACACATCAATTTAATAAAGATATGAAAATAGGATTCATAGGCTTAGGAAAAATGGGCGGAAACATGGTAAAACGCCTACTTCGTAACAAACACGAAATAGTTGTGTTTGATTATTCAACAGAAGCAATACATGAAGTTGCAAAATATGGTGCTCAACCAGCATCCAGCATAGAAGATTTGTGTAATTCATTACCAGAAAAAAAAGTAATATGGCTTATGATACCAGCCGGAAAACCGGTAGACACAACACTGCAATTATTATCCACCATTCTATCAGCAGGAGATATCGTTATTGACGGCGGCAACTCATTTTGGAAAGAAACACAAAAACGAGCCGCTTTAATGAAAAACCATACTATACATTTAATTGATTGTGGCACAAGCGGAGGTGTTTGGGGATTAGAAAACGGATACTGTTTAATGTATGGTGGCGACAAAGAATCATGTAACTATACTGAACGTTTATTTACCGATTTAGCAACAGAAAACGGGCATCTATACTGTGGCGAATCAGGATCCGGTCATTTTATAAAAATGGTTCATAACGGAATAGAGTACGGAATGATGCAAGCATTAGCAGAAGGATTTGAACTTATAGAAAAATCTACTTTTGATACCGATTTAACTGACGTATCTCAGGTATGGCAACATGGTAGTGTTGTACGATCATGGTTGCTCGATTTAACACATAATGCACTGCAAGAAGACTCAAAACTCAAAAACATACAAGGATACGTAAACGATAATGGCGAAGCACGTTGGATGCTCGAATCTGCAATGGATTTTGAAGTACCACTTCATGTTACAGCTGCTTCGTTATTCACCAGATTTCAATCGCGACAAACAGAGTCGTTTGCTATGAAAATGCTAGCAGCTATGCGAAATCAATTTGGTGGACATGATATTCAAAAAAAATAATTAATGCAAACAGACATACAACCTCATATCCTTATAATCTTTGGTGGCTCAGGAGATTTAACCAAACGAAAACTAATTCCTGCACTCTATGATTTATTTATAAAAAAATTACTACCGAAACAATATGCTATAATGGCATCGGGACGTACAGATTTTAATGATGCATCTTTTAGAAAACATCTTTCTGAAGGACTTATTCAACATAACAATATACCCGAAAAAGAAAGTGCAGAGTTTTTGCAAAACTGTTATTATGTACAAGCTGCTTTTCAAAAACCAGAAGAAACCAAACCTTTTATTAATAAATTAAACGAACTTGACACAACATATAATACAAAAGGAAATTTTATTTATTACCTTTCAACCCCCCCATCACTTTATAAACCAATAAGTGAAAATATAGGTAAAAACTCCTTATCTAAACCCACCAAAAAATTTCCGGGATGGAAACGAATAATTATCGAAAAACCTTTTGGTACAAATACCGAAACAGCACAAGATTTGAATAATCATTTACAATCTTTTTTTGACGAAAACCAAATTTATCGTATTGACCATTATTTGGGAAAAGAAACTGCACAAAATATACTCATAACCCGATTTTATAACTCAATTTTTGAACCATTATGGAATCGTAATTACATACACAATATAGAAATAACCGCAGCAGAACAAGACGGCGTTGGTAATCGTGGTGGATATTACGACTCATCGGGTGCTCTGCGTGATATGGTACAAAACCACATGCTGCAACTTTTAGCACTTATAGCAATGGAACCACCAACTAACTTTAATGCCCATGCTATACGTAATGAAATTTTAAAAGTTTTTGAATCTCTTCGCCCTCTTACATACGAACCAATAGAAAAACAAGTAATACGAGGACAATACACCAGATCAATTATAAATAATATAGAACAAAAAGCATATACTCAAGAAGATGATGTTTCAAAAACTTCTAAAACAGAAACATTTGTAGCACTAAAATGTTTTATCGACAATTGGAGATGGGGAGGTGTGCCGATTTTCATTCGTACAGGAAAACATCTTCCTGCACGAGTAAGTGAAATTGTTATTACTTTTAAACATATTCCTCACCCGGCTTTTATAAAAAATGCAAGCGGTCAACAATTTAAAAATCAACTTATTATACGCATACAACCCGACGAAGGTATTCAATTACGCTTTGGTATGAAAATACCGGGAATTGGTTTTGATGTTGACCCAACACATATGAGTTTTAAATATTCAGATAAATATTCTCAAAATTACAAATCCAGTATACCATCTGCATACGAACGATTACTCTTCGACTGTATGAAGGGAGACCCATCATTATTTACTCGTGCAGATGCTGTTGAACTGGCATGGAAATTTGTACAACCAATATTAGACGAATGGGAACACAACCCATCTGTTCCTTTATATGGATATCCTGCAGGAACATGGGGACCAATTAAAGCTCAGGAAGAATTTAAAAAACTCTATGGCAACTGGAGAAAACCTTGTAAAAACAGTACCAATTCTCAAACATATTGTGAATTATAACTAAATTATGCACACACATTCATTTCATCACATTAATCATATAGGTGATTTTATATTTTCTCAGTTAGAATCAGAAATTAGTAATCATGGTTCCCTTTCAATTGCACTATCCGGTGGAAATACGCCTAATGCATTATTTAAATACTGGGCTACCAACTATGCAAAAAGAACCGATATATGGTACAATATCTATTATTATTGGGTAGACGAACGTGCGGTTTCTCCTTATGATGCAGAAAGCAATTATGGTACAGCTGTATCATTATTTTTTTCTCCTCTTTCTATACCCAATAATCACATATACAGAATGAAAGGAGAAGAAAAACCAAATCTCGAAGCCAAACGATACGAAAATCTATTGCAAAAACAATTACCTGATGTAAACTCAGTTCCTCAACTCGATTTTATATTTCTCGGTCTAGGCGATGACGGACATACAGCATCTATATTTCCCGGACAAGAACATATACTATGCACAACATCTGAATTATGTAAGGAATCTGAAAATCCATACACAAATCAACAAAGAATAACATTAACCAGTAAAACTATAAATAATGCAAAACGAATATTTTTTATTATTTTAGGTTCACATAAAAAACGCATTCTTGAGAGTGTCTTTTTTCACACATCAAACGAAAAAAAATATCCTGCTCAATGCATAGAACCTAAACATACAGAAATAGAAATTATAACTGATATTAAATAAATTACATGTACTCTTAAAAACTTCAAAAAAATGAAAAAAATACTAATAATATACGGCCCTCGTGGTGGTTTTACAGAACAAGTAGCAGACAGTCTTAAATCACAGCTTTCTCGAAAATTCGACACAAAAAGTTTACCAGGATCTATGACCACTTATTCAACATTTAAAGAATTTGATGTTATAATTTTTGGAATTGCAACATTAGGTCAAGATTCATGGAATGCCGGCAGACAAGATATGGATGTAAATCAAATTCAAGTAATTCTAAACAAATTCGATTTTTCGGGAAAACAAGCAGCAATATTTGGTTTAGGTAATTCAATTTTATATCCCGAACATTTTTGCGATGATATGGGAATAATGGAAGAAATTCTACAAGAAAAAAATGTAGATGTTATTGGTTACACTTCAACCTATGGCTATGAATTTGAAGATTCAAAAGCTCTTAGAAATGAAAAACAATTTTGTGGTCTTGCTCTAGACAACGACACAGAACAAGAAAAAACAGAAAGTAGAATAACCTCTTGGGTTGACTCTATTATTCAGGTTTTAGAAAAGTAATTATTCAATAGCAAATAACAGTATATTCGTTGCAATATCTCTATTGTATACATATCTGTTTTTTTGAATAACGCTACATAGCAGTTATATTTTATAACTACCACCTTTACAGATATACAAAAAGTATCTGTAGAGGTGGTTTTATAATAAAAACTCAGATTAATCTGTACACACATATCATCAAACACAATATTACACAACAACATACACATATTTTTTATAAAAAAACATTGTTTATTCAATAATCAAACGTATATTTGCCGCGGTTTTCTATAGAAATTAAATCTAAATTCTACAAAACAACCATACTACATGTATGAAACTATAGAAAAAAACAAAAAACATATATGAACCGAATATCATGATTAAAAATTTGCTCAACACAAATATTGCAAAAAATAGAAACGTATAATGTGTTATCTAACAAGAAAAAATCATGATAAGCTACACAAGACAAATACAAGTCAATTAAAATAAACATATGAAATCATTCGAAGAAAGTTCTTTACATCCCGAAATACTACATGCTATTTTGGATATGGGATTTGTAACTCCCACAGAAGTACAAACAAAAACAATTCCCTTTATTCTTGATCACACACAAGATTTAATTGCACTGGCACAAACCGGAACTGGCAAAACAGCAGCATTCGGATTACCACTCATGTCGCAAACCAATATAGAAAAAAATGTACCACAAACACTTATAATCTGTCCCACACGCGAACTCTGCTTACAAATAGAAAAAGATTTACAACATTTTTGTGCACACTTACCTATTAAAACAGTTGCAGTATACGGCGGAGCAAGTATAGACACTCAACTCAAAGCTCTACGCAAAGGAGTACATTTTGTAGTAGCAACACCAGGACGATTAGTTGATATTATTAAACGCAAAAAAATTAACCTCTCCGAAGTACAAAATGTAGTACTGGATGAATCTGATGAAATGCTCAATATGGGGTTTCAGGAAGATATTGACACCATTCTCGAACAAACACCAAAAACGAAACGCACATTATTGTTCTCGGCTACTATGCCAAGCAATGTTCGAAGAATTGCTAATAAATACATGCACAAACCGGAAGAGATAACTGTAGGTAGTAAAAATGCCGGTGCAGATACAGTATCTCATCATGTATATATGGTGCATTCAAAAGACCGATATATTGCCCTGAAACGAATAGCAGATTATTATCCGAATATTTATGGTATAGTATTTTGCCGTACCAGACAAGAAACTAAAGATGTTGCCGAAAAATTAATGAACGACGGATACAATGCAGACACACTGCATGGCGATTTATCTCAAGCCCAGCGAGACTATGTAATGAAAAAATTTCGCAACAAAAGTCTCAATATGCTTGTTGCTACAGATGTAGCTGCACGCGGTCTTGATGTTAACAGCTTAACTCATGTTATCAACTACTCATTGCCTGATGACATAGAAGCATATACACACCGTAGCGGACGTACCGGACGTGCAGGAAAAGAAGGTATTTCAATAGCTATCATTAACCTTCGCGAAAAAGGAAAATTACGACAAATAGAAAAAATTCTTCAAAAATCCTTTGAACACAAACAAGTTCCTCACGGAAAAGAAATATGTCATGTTCAACTCATGAACTTGATATCAGAAATCAATAATGCCGAAGTATCTATGGATAAAATAGGTGGCTTATATGATACACTTCTCTCATCGTTTGAACATTTATCAAAAGAAGAACTTATTCAAAAATTTATTTCTTTTGAATTTAACCGTCTACTGGAATACTACGAAAATGCACCTGACATAAATGTATCCGGAGATGCCCGATCTTCTGACAGATCTAAAAAAGGTGATCGATCATCTTCCAGAGGAATCCGAAATAATAATTATACACGATTCTTTATTAACATTGGAAAAAAAGATGGTGTAGATAAACCTGAGCTTTTACGTTTACTTAACAAACATGTTCAAGACCGTGATGTTCATTATGGTGCTATAGATATTTTAAAATCTTTTTCTTTCTTTGAAGTTGAATCCGATAATATTTCAAAAATAACTTCTTCTTTTAAACATGCTGATTTCAAAGGTACTTCTATTTCTGTAGAAAAAGCTCAGGCTCCAAAGGGAAAAGCAAATAGAGGAAGCAAAAACAACTTCATAAAAGGAGATGATTTTTGGAAACAAAAAAATTCAAAAAGAAAACCCCGGGAACGAATTTCGAGAGGTCGCAGAAAAAAATAAAATATATTATGCGTGTAATAAAATACACGCATAAACTGTAGAATACTAAACACATATTACAAATAACAATAGAAAGATTAAATTACAGGGCAAAACAATATAAAGAAGTTTTATTTTTTTGAAACATAGAAGCATACAATTCGTATATTACCTTACGTTTTCTCAATCTGATAATAGCTTATATTATGAATATGTTACAAAAAATTGTAGTTCTAATTTGCATATTAACACTTAGCTCACAGGCTTATTCACAATATGTGAAAATTAAGCAGAATAATATATATGCAACCGCTGGTACAACTATTGATTTTTCGACAGGTGGATTATATTATTCAACTACCGGCTTAGCATACGAACGAAAAATATATTATACCAAAAATGGTTTATGGAACGCTCGTGCTGGTGGTGGTTTAATGTTTTTACTCGCAGAACACCATGGTTATCACTACTTTACAGACCTTGTGTATGTTCATGGCGAAAACTGGCATCATATTGAATTATGCCTTGGTGCTTCTGGTTTATTTAATGAAACTCAGAAAAACAAAGATATTACTAATGATTCATTTGAATCTAATTCTGAATATTTTGAATGGTATCCATCTCTCTATATCGGATATCGGTTTCAATTACCAAATGGCAAATACTTATTTCGTACGGGTATAGGTTGGCCCGAACAGGTTAGTATGAGTTTTGGTGTTTCTTTTTAACCGAGATTTTTTGCTATAATAATTATATTATTCATTAAAATAATACTTGATTCCACGTAAAAATGTCGTTTTAATCAATATAACGTTGTGTTATATCTTCATATGCATCAATTCGTCTGTCTCTCAAAAAAGGCCATATTTGACGAACCTCTTCAGTCCTGTTCATATCAACAGAAACTACAGCTATTTCTTCAGAATCAGAAGCACATTCATACAAAATATCCCCTTGTTGACCTGCAACAAAACTACTACCCCAAAAATGGATACCCGAGGTTTGTTTCGATACATCTTCTTCAAAACCACACCGGTTAACAGAAACCACAGGCACTCCATTAGCTACCGCATGTGATCGTTGAATTAACATCCAGGCATCATGTTGGCGTTTACGTTCTTCCACAGTATCATGTACATCCCAACCAATTGCTGTTGGGTATACCAAGATTTCTGCCCCCTTCAAAGCCATTAATCGTGCAGCCTCAGGATACCATTGATCCCAACAAATAAGAACCCCTATCTTACCAAGACTTGTTTCTACTGGTTCAAAACCAAGGTCACCGGGGGTAAAATAAAATTTTTCATAAAAACCGGGGTCATCTGGAATATGCATTTTCCTGTACATACCAGCAACAGAACCATCTGTGTCAAACACAACAGACGTATTATGGTATATACCGGCTGCACGTTTCTCAAACAATGAGGTTACAAGAACAATTGAATATTGTGCAGCTAAAGCACCATACAAAGCTGTTGATGGTCCGGGAACAGACTCTGCTTCTGCAAAACATTCAACATTTTCGGTTTGACAAAAATACACACTATTATGTAATTCTTGCAACACCACTAGCTGTGCACCTTGTTTTGCACAAGATGCTATATGTTTTTGCAAACGTGCTATGTTTTCAGATCTATCAACTGTATTTGCTTGCTGAACAATTCCTACTGCTATGTTTTTCATAATACATTAAATATATAATTAATATGTAAATAAAGACCTGCATATCAAGCATACCAGAAAACAGTATAAAAAAATACTTTATTATGCAGAAAAGACAATAGTATATCCACCAAATTTACGAATATTTAACACCCTATTTCCTTCAAAAATTAAATATTGTCCTTTAATTCCCTGCAACACACCTTGCACCAAAGGTTGTTTATCAAAATTACAAGAAGAAACCTTTCCGGTACAAGCCTTTCCTGGATACATAATATTCTGCACAGAGTATGAATGTAACAAATACTCAGACAGGAAGTCCGATATGACATCTGGTATCTCACGAGCTTTTTCCAAAACAGGACCATCAGACACGTCGTGTTCTGTAAGCATTTTTCGCCAGTTTGTTCTATCAGACATATGTTTCTTGAGATCCACTTCCACTAATCCGGCGGTATACCTATTTGGTGTTTCTGCAATAATCACCGCACGTTCTGCACCTTGATCTATCCACCGTGTAGGAATTTGTGTACTCCGCGTCACTCCCACCTTTATGGCACCGGTATCTGCAAGGTACACATAATGTGGTATTAAACAATGCGTTTCGGCATATTCCATATCACGAGCAATTCCTTTATGAGCCATACACAACTCCGGTTTCAACACACACTCCTCAGTTTCAGGAGCAGTTTTAAAACACGGATAACAAAATCCCTGAGCAAATGAAGTTTTTGTTTTGCGACCACATTTCACACAAAAAATATCGCCGGTAAAATCCAATGATATTTCTTTCCCGATAAAAAATTGCAAATCAATCTCCTCATCTCCTACCCGCAAATAGTACAGAGGTTTTTCATCAGGCATTTCGACTCTCATTTTTCGTAATATACCTTCAATTTTCATGATAATCCTTTATTATGTTAGACGGCTTAATAACCGTTTGTTCCTGTATCATTTGTTTTTTTGCATGTTCTACCATAAAATGTAAACGATTAAATACATTTACTTTACTTGACCCACCGTCAAAATCAAGAAACAAAATATTCAAATGAGGATACATATTTCTCATTTTACGCTCAACCCCCTTTGCAATAATATGATTTGCTATACAACCAAAGGGCTGTATGCTTACAACATTATTAACCCCTTCGTTTGCAAAAAGAGAAATTTCAGCAGGAATCAACCATCCCTCACCATACTGATTGGCTAAATCAACAATATATGAACCATGCTGTGCCTTCTGATAAATAGAATGTTTGGGACGATAATATTTAAACCCCCGAGCTATACCCTCCATTTTATCGGTAAAAGAAGTTAATTTTTTCTCCAAAAATGAAACAAAGAATTTCTTTCCTAAACCATGTGTTACAAATTTATTTTTCTCATTTACTTTCGTATTAACGAACTCCTGCACAAAAAAGTCTAGCAAATCAGGAAACCGCACCTCAATACCTTCATTCACCAACCAATCGGCAACAAACAAATTAGCATACGGATTATATTTCAAATATATTTCCCCAACAATACCAATTTGAGGTCTCACACAATTATCCAAAGCAAGGTTATTGTAATCCTGTACCGCTTGTGAAAGTAACTCTAACAAAGCATCAACATTATTCAATCTCACAAGCTCAGCAGCATTGTCTAAATAATCTTGCGTTATTTTTTTTGTAGCCCCCGCATGTTTTTCACGCACAACAGTTGCATAATACATTCGCGACAAAATATCCCCAAAAACCACCCCAGTCAACAACACTTTTATGATTTTTCTCCATTCTAATGTAAAACCAGGTTGATTATTTGAAATTCCTTCGCCGGTAGCCAAAGAAATGACTGGCACAGAATCAAAACCTGCATTAATAAGAGCCTTTTTTATCAACGCCAAATAATTTGAAGCCCGACACTGCCCACCGGTTTGGCTCATAACAACAGCAGTATTAGTAACATCATATTTCCCCGATTGCAGAGCCTTAATAATATCGCCTACAATAAGAGTCGCAGGATAACAAATTTCATTATTGGCATACTGCAACCCCAACTCTACAGAACGATTATCCGAGACTGGTAAACTTTCCATATTATAGCCCATTAATTCAAATGCCGGAGCAATAAACGGCGAATGAAACTCTGTAAAAAAAGGACCAATAATTTGCTTATGCCTGTCTTCACTCGTAAAAACTGGAGTTTTGGGAATAGACACATCCCTGTTTATGTGTAAATCCTTGTGTAAATTAATTGTCTCAACCAAGGAACGTAAACGTAAACGCATTGAACCAGTACTATTTATTTCATCTACCCGAATTAAGGTATACGAAGCTTTCGCTTTATCAAAAAATTCTTTTATTTCATCTACAATAAAACTATCAGGTCCACAACCAAAAGAATTCATTTGCACAAAATGAATCCGATAATCCTGATTTTTAACCACCCACTGAGCAGCCGACAAAATTCGGTTAGGATAATTCCATTGAGGAACATGCAGATATTCCGACAAATCAGAACCTTCAATATGATTCACAATCTCTTCTGTTATCACAGTTGCTCCCAACTCTGTTAAAATCTGAGAAGTTCTTTGATGTATAAGAGGGTCAGCATGGTAAGGTCTTCCGGCAAGCATGACTATAGGTTTCCCCTCTATTTTTGCACGTTCAAGAATACGAAATCCTTTTAAGCGATACTGCTCCCGGTAATTTTTTTGTTCAGACAAAGCAGCTTTAAAAGCTTTAGTAAACAAATATCGCGATATACCAAATTGTTTAATATATAACCAACAATTTTTTTTGAGAACCTCCTCGTTGCGAAACGAAACTACCGGTTTATCTATTTGAATATTATTCCTTTTGGATGTAGAAATAGAACTTTCTAACACCTCTGCATAACTGGAAACTACCGGACAATTAAAACTATTCTGGCTTCCTTCATGTTCATCCTCTTCATACATTACCATAGGATAAAAAATTCTATCTACCTCCTTTTCCACAAGATTTATAATATGGCCATGAGCAAGTTTAGCAGGAAAACAAATATTATCAGACATAATTGTCCCCTGTCCTTTTTCAAACAACTTATAATTAGACTCATCAGACAAGGTTACAGAAAAACCTACTTGAGTAAATAATGTATTCCAAAAAGGAAAATTTGAATACATTCCTAATATTCGCGGAATACCAATTCGCACAAATTTTTTAGATGAAAATACAGCATCTAAATTCCGGTTAAATAATAATGAATATTTATAATCATATAAATTTTCACCTTTTTCCTGTGCTAAATTGCCTTGCGAGGTAAATATTTTTTCACACTTATTTCCTGAATAATACACCTGTGAATTTCGAAATACAAATTTGGTTACAATACAATTATTTGTACATCCCCTACATGTAATATGTTTACTCGTATAGTGCAATGCATCATGCAAATCTTCATATTTAGCCGAAAAAGATTCATCCACACGCTGTTCATATTGTTTTTTAACATACAATGCAGTACCGTATGCTCCCATTAATTCAGGAATATCTGTAGTATGTATCTGTGTATTCGTTAATTTTTCCATCGCACGAAACACACTCATATTTTTAAATGTTCCGCCCTGAACCATAACATGCTCCCCGAGAACATCCATATTGCTTATTCTCAACACCTTAAACAAAGCGTTTTTTACCACCGAATACGCTAATCCTGCTGATATTTCAGACACATCAGCCCCTTCACGCAAAGCCTGTTTCACCTGCGAATTCATAAAAACAGTACATCGCGAACCTAAATCACAAGGAGATTGTGCCTTTGTTGCAAGAGAAGCAAATTTTTCTATAGGATATGACAAAGAATGAGAAAAGTTCTGTACAAATGATCCACAACCTGATGAACAAGCCTCATTAATTTCTATATGCTGTATTGCATTATTTTTCAAAAAAATAGCTTTCATATCCTGACCACCAATATCCAAAATAAAAGACACCTCCGGCAACATTTCCTGAGATGCAGTAGCATGAGCAATTGTTTCGACAATTCCATGGTCTAAATTAAACGCGGCACGAATTAAATCTTCACCATACCCCGTAACTCCGGTTCGCAAAAATGTTATGTATTCTGTTCCCATACATTTCGCACAATGCTCAATACCTGCAATAACAGTTTCAATAGGTTTACCATTATTGGTTCCATAAAACGAGGCACACACCTCTCCATTTTTTGTAACAAAAACAACTTTAGTTGTTGTAGAACCACTGTCTATACCAAGAAAAACCGAAACAGATTCATTATTATACATAGCAGGATTTACCCGGGGAACAGATAACACAGACCGATTAGCTACCCATTTATTATATTCATCTGCATGAGTAAATAAAGGAGACAATCGTTGAGAATGATATTTTTTGGTCTCTTTTTTTAAAATAGTAATCACCTCTTGTAAGCGAAATACAGTATCGAAACGAGTATATAAGGCTGCACCCCAGGCAGGAAAAAGTGCACCGTTTTCCGGAAACACACATTCATCCTCAGAAATTGAAAGAACAGAATAAAAAGCTTTTCGCAAAGCAGGAATAAACGTAAACGGACCACCAATACACATAATTTGAGGTGTAATATCAATTCCCCGAGCCAATGAATTTACTACCTGAAGAGCAATAGCATAAAAGGTAGATGCAGCAATATCAGCAATAGGTATTTTACGACTGATTAAATTTTGTACATCAGTTTTGGCAAACACACCACAACGCGAAGCTATCGGATATATATGAGTAGACTCTTCAGCAAGAGTATTAAATTCATCAAGCGACACATCCAACAACGATACAATTTGTTCTATAAACGCTCCGGTACCACCTGCACAACTGCCATTCATACGAATATCCGGCGTTTTATCTTTTTCGAAAAAAATAAGTTTCGAATCCTCACCACCTATATCAATTAATGTATGAATATCCGGATGTGCATATTCAATAACCTCTGAGGCGGCTATAACCTCCTGAACAAACTTAAAATCATTGTTCTCGGCTACTCCCATACCGGCACTTCCGGTAAAACAAATAGAAACTGAGACATCTCCAAATTTTTCTAAAATTTCTTGTAAAATTGAAATAATGCAGGATTGAATCTGCGTTTTGTGACGAACATACGTTGAAAAAACTATGTTATCAGAAGAATCTAACAAAACAGCTTTGGCTGTTGTTGATCCAATATCTATACCTAATCTCACTTTTATATCTATAAAATTATTTAGGCAAATATGCTAAAAAAAAAGATGAGATAAAAAATTAACATCAAATAAAACTAATAATTAACCTAAATCTGATTGCTTCAAAAAAAATCTTATTTATTATTATTAAAGTTAGGCTTTTAAACCCATTTTTTTTATTATTTTTGCAATAAGAAATATAATATTATTATAGAGAGTTGAATGAGTAAAAATAACACACAAAACATACTACTTTATATTCTTTTTGCAGGAATACTGCTTTTACACAGCTGCAAAACAGGAGAAAACGAAGGTACAATCACCTATAATATTGAGTTTAATGATGAGGAACGAGAAAATCGCCCGGTAATAGATATGTTACCAAATACAATGAACTATTATTTCAAAAACAAGAGTTCGGTAAGCGAAATCAGCTTTATGGGAATGTTTCGAACAGCATATATATCAAATATTGAAGCACAGACCAATAGTGTAATTTTTTATTTTTTACCAAAAGGGTATTGTGCAACAACACAATTTGGCGAAGAAACTTTAGGTTTTGATGCTATGCCTGGCATAATACTTACCAGAACAGAGGAAACAAAAGAAATACTAGACTTTACAGCACACAAAGTACACATAAGTTTTGAAGATACTACAAAAGATGAATATGACATTTGGTACACAAAAGAATTCAATGTGGAAAATCCTAACTGGCACACACCATATAAAGAAATTGACGGTGTTTTACTGGATTACAGAATAAAAATGAAAGGGATATCTATGCATTTAACAATTGACAAATTTTCTGATGCACCGGTCGATTCCGCAAAATTCCAAGTCCCGGAATCTTACAATCAGGTTTGTCCCGAAGAAATGGACGAGATTTTCGACAAACATTTAAATATGTTTTAACCTTACATGACTTTAATTCAGCATGGCACACTCTAATAATTCAATTATATCTATATTAAAAGATGAACGTACACGAATTATCGTTGGGATAATTATGTTGAGTTCTGCAATTTTTTTCACCTTGTCTTTTACCTCATTTATTTTTACATGGGAACAAGATCATAGTGAATTACTACAAAAAAATTCATGGGATTATTTATTTTCCACTGAAAAAGAAGTTGTAGACCCCGCTCTTGAAGACTCACAAACAAATATAGAACATATTGAAGACAATGAACATAAAATACAAAATTGGGGTGGTCGTTTTGGAGCCTTAGTTTCAAAAAAATTTATCCACGACTGGTTTGGGATTTCTTCTTTTGTATTTATTTTTATTTTTCTTATTACCGGGCTCAGACTTTTTAATATACGTTTTGTTCCGGTTAAAAAAACTATTGCAAAATCTTTAATTTCAATTCTTGTATTTTCTATTACATTCGGGTATGCTTTTAGTAATACCTGGGATGCTAATGTTGGTGGTTTTTTTGGCTACTACATAAGCCACATATTTTTAGCAGATGTTGTAGGTATAATACCTGCCGGACTTTTTGTCTTTATTCTTTTTTCTGTATATATTTTGTTTACATTCAAAAACGCTCTCCCAATTATTAAACATATCTTTTCATCACAGGAACAAGATGAAAACCAAAACTCTCTGCATAACACTGATGAAGATGATACAATTCATGAAAATTCCCAAGAAGAAGAAACAACCGCAAGGCAAGAAAATGAAGATACAATATCGCAACCTATAGATTTAGATGATACAAAGAAGAATGAAGAAGAAACAGAAGACATAGAAGAAAAATCCGACAATAATTTTGAAGTTACCGACTCGCGTTCCGAAGAAGAATACGAGGAAAAACAACCACAAGAACAAACCTCTGCACAACAAGAACATCAAGAACATGTTGATGATATGGAAATAACAAATGCTCGCGAACAAAGCGATGCAAGTGACCATATTTCAACAGAATTACATGACTACGACCCTACTCTGGATTTATCTCACTATAAATTACCTCATATAGATTTACTGGAAAACCACCAAACATCTACAACAGAAGTATCATCTGATGAGTTAACTGAAAACAAAAAGAAAATTGAAAAAACACTCAAGGATTATAATATTAAAATAGAAAAAATATCTGCAACCATAGGACCAACAATTACATTATATGAAATTGTACCAGCTCCCGGTGTTCGTATTTCAAAAATCAAAAACTTAGAAGATGATATAGCACTCAGCCTTGCCGCTTTGGGAATACGTATTATTGCACCTATTCCGGGACGAGGAACTATTGGTATAGAAGTACCAAATAAAAATCCGGAAACAGTCTCTTTCCGTTCTATTATTGCTTCGAAAAACTTTCAGGAAAGCAAACATGAACTTCCGGTAGGCTTGGGTAAAACTATTTCTAATGAAACATATGTATTTGATTTGGCAAAAACCCCTCACCTATTAGTTGCAGGTGCCACAGGGCAAGGTAAATCCGTAGGACTTAACGCTATTTTGGCATCGTTACTGTACAAAAAACATCCGGCACAACTCAAATTTGTACTTATAGACCCCAAAAAAGTAGAACTTACTCTATTTCAAAATATCGAAAACCACTTTCTTGCTAAATTACCCGATGAAGAAGAGGCTATTATTACAGATACACAAAAAGTAGTAGCAACACTAAACTCTCTGTGTATTGAAATGGATAACAGATATGATTTACTTAAACAAGCAAAATTAAGAAATATAAAGGAGTACAATGAAAAGTTTATAAAACGTAAACTCAATCCTGAAAAAGGACATAAATACTTACCATATATTGTCGTAGTAATTGATGAATTTTCTGACTTAATTATTACCGCGGGAAAAGAAGTTGAAACACCATTAATGCGTTTAGCACAGCTGGCAAGAGCTATTGGTATACATTTAATAATAGCAACTCAACGACCGGCTGCTAACATTATTACGGGGGGAATTAAAGCAAACTTCCCATCGCGTATTGCATTCAGAGTTATGTCAAGCATAGATTCACGAACAATTTTAGACATTTCCGGAGCAAATCAGCTAATAGGAAAAGGTGATATGCTTATAACTACCGGGAGTTCTCTTGTGCGTTTACAATGTGCATTTATAGATACACCTGAAATTTCATCTGTTACTGATTTTATAAGTGAACAACAGGCCTATCCTTCTGCACATGAATTACCCGAATATAAGGGCAACGATTCTGCCTCGGGCAGCGGCATGAGCAATGATGCGGACTCTTTTGACCCTATGTATGAAGATGCTGCACGAGTTATTGTTATGAACCAACAAGGCTCCACTTCGCTTATTCAACGTAAACTTAAACTTGGGTACAACCGTGCTGGCAGAATTATGGATCAATTAGAGGCTTCGGGAGTCGTTGGTCCTTTTGAAGGCAGCAAAGCAAGACAAGTACTTATACCAGATGAATTAGGTTTGGAACAATTATTGGAAGGACTTAAACAACAAGGAAAAATATAACATTAAAATTTAATATTATGAAAAAACACATTCTTACTGTAATAATAGGTTTTTGCATTCTTTCTCCGGTTTTGGGACAAGACAATGCAGCTAAAGCAAAAAAAATACTTGATAATGTTTCTGAACAAACTAAATCATATTCCACTATAAAAGTCAATTTTACATTTACACACCAGTCAAAAGATGTAGGTAGCGAAGCAAATAAAACGCAAGGAGAACTTTTGCTGAAAGATGATAAATATCAATTAACCTTACTTGGAAACACTATTTATAATAACGGCTCTACAGTATGGACACACATGCTAGAAGAAAATGAAGTCATTGTTTCTAACGTAAACGAAAATGATGCTCAAAGTTTCAACCCTGCCGAAATGCTTACTATGTACGAAGATGGCTTCAAATACAAGTTTATTCAGGACAGATTCGAAACTGGAAGAGCACTTTCTCTTGTTGATTTATATCCGGAAAACATAGAAGATAGTGAATATGCACGAATTCGTCTGTTTGTTGATACCGACAAAAATCATCTCTATAAAATTGAATATTTTGCCAAAGACGAAAATGTATACACTATTACAATAAACAAATTTATTACCAACACAAATCTTCCGGATTCAACATTTAAATTTGACTCTACAAAACATACGGATGCTATGATTATTGATGAACGATAATCGACAAACGACAAGATGTTTTTTTTAACTTAGTTTTGTAATATATCCACCTTACATACTACAAATAAACAACGTTCTCTTTCTTGAAAAAATAATAATTCAATTTATATTCTCGTGAAAGACCGGGTTTATTTGCTTTCTAAAATATCATACCGAATTCAGGTTGTTTTACATTTTGTTTCTTCCATGGTGGATTTAACTACAGAAATCAGTTCAGACATATTTTTTTCTGTATACTGTGTTGTTTCCACAGCTTTACAAAATTCAACTATAACAGTTGTCGGGCACCCACCCACATTAGAACAAGGCCAAGCTTTAGCTGTATTCGAAATAACTACCGGAATAATTGGTATACGAGAATCGACAGCGATTTTAAATCCACCTCGTTTAAATGGACCGATTTTTCCGTTTGTAGTGCGGGTACCTTCCGGAAAAACCATCAAATCTCTCCCCTGACTAATAAAATCAGCTGCTCGCTTCAAACTCTCTTTGGATTTGTATGCATTGGTACGATCGATAAATATCATATCTATTTTTTTAAGCATAAATCCCGTAAAAGGATTAGTACGCAACTCATCTTTAGCCATAAAATGCAATTTTCGTTGCGTTGCCATAAACAAAGCTGCTATATCAAAATACGAACTATGATTAGCCATAAAAACATAATTCCGATTTGGTGACACATGCTCTTTTCCTTTAATTTTGAGTCGTGAAAGCAATATAGCAAACACTATAGGAGCCCACACATATATAGTAAAATTAAATGCACATTTTTTAGTTGTTAAACCACCTACTACATAAACCGTAAACAAGGTCCATACAGCAATTAATATCATTTGAATTATATTTAGTATTATCATGACAATTCTATTTTTTTAAATATTTTTACAAATAAAATAAATTTTTGCAATAATGAATACAAAGACATCAACAGGAAGCATTTTTTTAATTCCCTCACATCTTGGTGAACCGAATTATTCCGTAATATTCCCTCCTCATAATGCACACATAATTTCATCACTTTCTTTTTTTATTGCAGAAAACATTCGTACCGCACGCCGAGGTATCAAAGCTTTACTACCTGACACATCAATAGATTCACTCTCTTTTTCTGAATTCAACAAACATACACAAGAAAAAGATATTTCCGGCATATTAGCACCTGTTTTTAACGGTCAAAATATAGGTGTATTAAGCGAAGCCGGTATGCCCTGCATCGCAGACCCCGGGAACAAATTGGTTGCCTATGCACACAAACACAATATTCAGATAATTCCTTTAATTGGTCCAAATTCAATTTTACTGGCACTAACTGCATCCGGGTTTAATGGTCAGCAATTTACATTTCATGGATATATTCCCATTAAACAAGGACGCAAAAAAGCAATACAAAAAATGGAACAAGATGCTCAACACACTTCATACACACAAATTTTTATGGAAACCCCATATAGAAATCAAAAATTATTTGAAGAATTAGTACACACCCTCAAGCCTCACACTAAACTTTGTATAGCATGTGACATAACTCTTTCGAGCGAATATATTTGCACGCAATCTATTACTAAATGGAAACAACAGCCTCCAAATCTTCATAAACGACCATGTATTTTTTTGATTCAATAATTTTTAAGCAGTAACTAATTTTTAAATCAACATTTTTATATTATTTTTGTTATTAAACTAAAAAAATCAAAAAAAGTATCATGAAACATTTATTATATGTCATCTTGTTTATTCCCTTATTTATTGCTTGTAAACAAGAAATAACACCGCAGGTTGAAAAAAAATTGGTAAGTGCATCAGATTTAAATTATGAAGAATCTGTACAAATAAAAGGAACCGACTACTCTTTTTACCCGGTTAGTATCAAAATTGAAACAACAAACAAAAATTATGTAAGCAAACGAGGCTTCGACCGGGAAATATACAATTTGGTGTTTTATAACCATAAAACTCACGAAAAACACTTACTGTTCGACAGTAGCCAAAACATTAGTCAAATTGCACCGGTAATTGTTGATTATCAAAAAAAACCTAACATAAAAGACAACGGAAAACTCTTTTACCTAATTATTATTACCGACTATGACAACAATGATGATTTAGAGGAAGGACACGACCCAGCATATTTATTTATGAGTGATATTGATGGAAGTAATCTTACACAATTAAGTCCTGATTTTGTAGATGCACGTAGTTGGAAATTTTTGAACAAAGAAAAAACTCTTATTGAAGTTGATGGTAAAGTTGACTCAAACGCAGATCAAAAATTTGATGGTGACGATAGAGAACATATTTATATTATTGATATAAAAGACAGACATAACAGCAGAGAAATTCTCGGAAAACCTTTTCAGGAAATACTAAAAAAACGATACATTCATAAATTATAGAATTTCGTAGACAATGAGTAACAATGATTGGAAACAAAGACTTGGAGTAGTGTATTCCACATCTTCCGATTATGAGTACAAATCGGAAGATGACACCTCACAGACCACCCTTTCACCAAAAGAACAAACACTCTACATTTCGTTGGATCGAAAAAAAAGAAAAGGTAAGTCTGCCACACTTGTTGAAGGGTTTGTCGGTTCAGAAGATGATTTACAAAAATTAGGTACACTACTCAAAAAAAAATGTGGTGTTGGAGGATCGGTAAAAGACAATACCATAATTATTCAAGGAGAAAAACGCGATATTATTGCAGAACTTTTAGAAAAACAAGGGTACCGGACAAAGCGCAAAGGTGGATGATATGATATATTTCCCTGAAAAGCTTTCGGGGAAATTGTTTTTTAAACTCTTCTCATACAGACAAACGCCTTAAATCTTGTTCACATCAACGTTGTTATCACTTACCAAAATAAAAGTATGAGCTACTGTATATACTGGCACTAATACAAACCCTAAAAAAACACTGGTAAATTTGTTTTCTTTACAAAAAATTGTAGTTTTGAAAAAAACAACACCAATGTGCAATACAGCTATATTCAAACATCATATAAAGTATGATATTACCCCCTTTAATGATTTGACAGGTTTGTGCTTCGAGTCGCCAAACAACACCACACGTGAAAGTTACTATGCATTAGAGAAAACCACGAACAATGAACATAACTGAAAGCAAATTTATTGACCTAAAAATAATTGATGGAATTGAAAACTTGACCAATTGTAACTGGATAGGAATAGCAATTCCCGACAAACTTGATATTAAAGTACAGATTAAGTGCTCATTCAAAGTGATTGACAACAGATTAGTTGGATATATGGATGTTAATGACGAAGGAGAGGTATTACGGATAGATTTAGAGGGAGGGATAATAAAACCACCATTTATCATTTTTGATTATTGTAGTACCAATCCTGAGATTGTAAATTATGGACGTATAATGTACAAGATAAATGAAAAATGGAATAAATTGGAAGGCAAAGTAGTTGGCTATAGTGGAGAAAGAGATTTCTTTGTTAATGCTACCCATGACTTGAAAAAGATTTTATAAGATGAATATTGCAGACATAGAAATACGGGAAATTAAACAGACTGAATTCTCTTTTCTAAAAGAAATGCTATACCAAGCCATTTTCGTTGCTGATGAGAAAGTTGTTTTGCCTCGGGAGATTATCGAACAACCTGATTTGAAAAAATACATTCATGACTTTGGACAAAACGGCGATTATTGCCTTGTTGCAGAACAAAACAAAAAACTCATTGGAGCTATCTGGATAAGATATATTAATGGATACGGCTTTGTTGACAATGATACTCCAGAATTAAGTATGGCTGTGCTTAGAGGACACAGAGGAAAAGGAATAGGAGAGCAATTATTAATGGAAATGATTGATAGGCTGAAAAACAGTCGGATAAAACAAATTTCATTGAGCGTTGATAAGGATAATTTTGCACACAAATTTTATAAAAGACATGGATTTGTTGATTGTTTTGCATCTGAAAAATCAATAATAATGACAAAAGAATTGATTGAAACATATTGAACTAAAGTTTAAAGTTTTGAGAAATAAAAACGTAATTATAAAATGGCAACAAAGTTCTAAGGCTTAAACGTTATGGCAATTAAGAGAAGTGAAACATCTAAAACACTACCTTAAAATCAAAAGATTTTTTGGAATATGAATATTAACTAATAAATTAAAACTTTAAAAAATGATTTTTAAAAAACTTTTTCTATTATGTGTAATTACAGGCATGGGAATTTCCCTGAAAGCACAATCTTATGTATTGCAAGACACAGATTTAACAGTAAGCACAGATGGAATAATAACAGATTGTAGGTATGATTTTACAAATAAAAACATCACCATCCCCAATAGTGTAGGTGGAACTGATATTACCGGTATTGCAGACGTAAGTCCGTTTGGAACAATTAAGATATTCTATGCACAAGAAATAACAAATGTTAATTTACCTTCGGGAATTAAAACAATTGGCAACAATGCATTTAAAGGAAATGACATAACTTCAATTACTCTTCCTGATGGTCTGGAACGAATTGGGGAAAGTGCACTTAGTGGGAATGATTTTTCATTTACACATGTTGATATCCCCAATAGTGTAACCTTCATAGGAGAATATGCCTTTTCAATGAATGCAATTGATAGCATTACGCTACCACAAGTAACAGTACCAGGATTTATTGAATGGATTGATGATAATGGTAATCAATATGCCGGAGGAACAAAAGTTGAATATAACGGAGACGAATACAGAGCAAAAATACAGTACACATTAAAAGATGAAGATGTAGAAGTAAACGCAGATGGAAGAATTACGAGTTGTAGCTACGATTTTGCTAATACAGATATAATTATTCCTGAAACTTTAGATGGTATTACAGTTAAAGGTATTGAAGATAAAAGTTGGACAGGTGTATTTGATAATAAAGGAATCACAAGCCTTCAATTACCCAATACAATATTACATATTGGTGATTATGCATTTTCGAACAATGAGCTATCAAACATTATTATTCCAGATGGTGTAAAATATATAGGCACTCAAGCATTTAGTAGTAATAATATGGACAGTATTAATATTCCAAACAGCGTAACATATATTGGTCAACAAGCTTTTTGGAGTATCGATTCAATTATACTGCCAACACCGACAGAGGCCGGTTTTGAATGTTGGATTTCAAGTAGTGGTAATATTTACCAAGGAGGAGAAAAAGTAAAACCATCATATGATTGGTTTGAAGCTAAAATTGTTTATACCCTTACCAGTTCTGATGTTAGAGTACATAATGGCGTTATTGATAGTTGCTTATACGATTTTTCAAGCCAATACATAAAAATTCCTGATTCGCTCGACAACCAACGTGTAATTGGTATAGCAAATGGTACAGAACTATCCTTTTATAATTATTATGGAGTATGTAGTAACAAGGGCATAAAAGAAATTCAATTCCCAAAATATATTGAAAGTATAGGCGACTATGCATTTTATGAAAATAATTTGGACAGCATTATAATGTTACCTCATAGTGTGAAATATATTGGCTTGAATGCTTTTACCCTAAATAATTCTTTTAAAGGAGTAGTACTTCCTTCTCCTACCAACGGTACTTTAATATGTGAAAACTGGATAGATAACAACAATAACATGTATAAAATAGGAGATACAATTACAAACTTTTATGAAAGAAGTTATTCTGCACAATTTTCATATCCGCCGGGGACTTCAATCATTTCATTATCAGAAACATTAAGCTTTGAAGATGTTGAAGTTAATTCTCATGAAAGTAAAGTATTAACAATTAACAACGAAGGCAACTCGCCATTTACGATAAGTAACATTGTTTTACCAGATGGTTATTCTGCAGATTGGACAAATGGAGAAATTTTAGCTGATAACAGTCAAACCGTTACCATTACATTTTCACCAACAGAAGAAAAAAATTATTCAGGTATGATTAAAGTAATATCAGATGCAACTAACGGCAATGACTCCATTGAAGTGGTTGGTACATACAGCCCCGAGCTCATCTCAATTATTTCATTATCAGAAACATTAATCTTTGAAGATATTGAAGTTAATTCTCATAAAAGTAAAGCATTATCAATTAACAACGAAGGCAACTCACCATTTACGGTAAGTAACATTGTTTTACCAGATGGTTATTCTGCAGATTGGACAAATGGAGAAATTTTAGCTGATAACAGTCAAACCGTTACCATTACCTTTTCACCAACAGAAGAAAAAAAATATTCAGGTATGATTAAAGTAATATCAGATGCAACTAACGGCAATGATTCCATTGAAGTTAGTGGAATGTCTACAATTACTACATCGATATATAATACTTCCGCATCTGATAATTTACACATTCATCCTAATCCTGCAAGCTCATATATAATCTTACCTTCAGAATTAGGATATACAGATATTGAGATATATACCCTTAATGGTACATTACTAGTTAAACAGTCAACATTTGATAACAAAATTAAAATTGAATCCCTTGAAAATGGAATGTATATATTAAAAATAACAAATAATAAAATCAATATCCAAACGAAGTTCCTAAAAGAATAAAAGCCCTACAAACGAGTAGACCTCCAACAGCTATTTAAGCTGTTGGAGTCCCTCTCACGATTCACTCGCATCTGATGAGATTAGCATATTCCGAGAATGTGCCGGAACAACAAGTTGTATCAGCTAGTTCAGCAAAACACAGAGCTATATGTTTGATTTTGAATACAAAGATTCATATCCTCTTGTATTGTATCTTTCGAGCGTTATGGTTATAAAAATAGACTTTGATCTACAGCAGGGTCTTCGGAAAAATGTGTAAAGATTTCATTTGTTTTATTACCGAAAATGTGTATTTTTAATTTTTTATGAAACATATAAAATAGTGCATCATGATACACATGCGAGGCACTCACTAAAACAGAATTTGTATCTTGTGTGATTTTAAATTAGGACCAGAATTAAACGATGAAGAAAGAAAAAATTAAACTCTCGAGACTGGAAAGCTTTTTAATGAAAGCTGCTGATATTCTGAGAGGTAAGATGGATGCTACGGAGTACAAAGAATTCATTTTCGGAATGTTGTTCCTGAAACGAATGTCAGATGTTTTTGACCAGAAAAGAGAGAAGCTTTTAAAAGAGGATTACGGACATATTAAAGATGAAAATTTGCTTCATGATATATTTGAAGTAAACTATAAAAATACTTACGGTGAAACTTTCTTTGTTCCTAAACGAGCCAGATGGCATGAAGGATTTACAGATAAAAACGGTGTAACACATCCGCCAATAAAGCATTTACAAAACAATATTGGGCAAATGCTTAACAAAGCACTGGATGCAATAGAAGAAGCAAACCCGGACACCTTATCTGGAATTTTCAAAGGCCGGATTAATTTTAATAAAGAAGTGGACGGAAAACAGATTGTGAAAAATGTTGACCTGAAACAAATGATTGACCACTTCAATGAATTTCCTGCTTTAATCAACGATAATTTTGAGTTTCCTGATTTGCTTGGTGCTGCCTATGAATACCTTCTTAAACATTTCGCAGATGAAAGTGGGAAAAAAGGCGGACAGTTTTATACGCCTCACCAAGTTGTGCGATTACTGGTACAACTCATGCAACCAAAAGCAGGAATGTCAATTTATGACCCGACAGCGGGTTCGGGCGGAATGTTAATTCAATCATACCAATATATTGAAGAGCAAGGACAGGATGCCGAGAATATTGAACTTTTCGGT
Source organism: Bacteroidales bacterium (assembly GCA_046482735.1). Classification (GTDB taxonomy): domain Bacteria; phylum Bacteroidota; class Bacteroidia; order Bacteroidales; family UBA1715; genus JAQICB01. Next base: position 40,892 of record JAWOEL010000015.1, read on the forward strand.
CAGGAGAATGACCCGGCGGTGGTGGCTATCTGCATCCTTATATATTTACTACATTCAGAATTATATTTAGCAAGGTTATATGAAAATACTTCAGGTACAAAACAAGCAAATCTTAATGCTGATAATATTTTAAATATAAATGTTCCAATTCCTAACAAGAATGAACAAATTAGAATTAGTGATAAACTTGAAAAAACAGAACAATTAATAAAAAAATTGTCTGTAGAGCACAACAAACTAAAATTAATAAAAACCGGCCTCATGCAAGACCTGTTAAGCGGCAAAGTGCGGGTCAATCATGTAATCAAAGAAACCGAAAGTGTATGAACAAGCCTAACGAAATACACCAACCAAACAGTGCATTATTTGCCGACATCAGGCAAATGATTG
>JAWOEL010000083.1:0-28041 GCA_046482735.1 Bacteroidales bacterium
TGCTGTTTTTCCAAACTCTGCTCCTCCTCTCGTTTTTTTTCATCGAGAACTTGATCAAGATATTCAAATGTTTTCTTCAGTACCTTGTCTGCCGTCAGATTGTTCATTTTACCATCCCTTTTGTTGTTCGTTTTTATGGATGCATGCGCACCTAAAGGTTCCATCACTTGCCTTCATAAAAAAAGATATGGCCGACCAGCAGTGCTTCTTGTGGTAATTATTTTTGCAATTCCTTTGCCTGTTTTTCAGCATAGCCCAATTTTTTTTCCATCGGTCCGACACTTACCGGCAAAGATCCATTTAGCTCTTTTTCGCACCTTCGATATGGAGAAATTGTTTAATTTCGTCTAAAGACAAGGTCTCCTGTATCAGTAACTTTTCGGCCAGCTGATCCAGCTTTTCTCTGTTTTCCTGTAAAAGTGTCTGCGCCTTTAAGCGGCATTCTTCAAGAATGGATCGCACCTCTTCATCAATTATCGTGGCTGTTGTTTCACTGTAATCCCGATCTTCGGTCAGCTCACGACCAAGAAACGGATGCGGTTCGCCTTTCTTGAAAACAACTGGGCCAACCCGCTTGCTCATGCCCCACTGGCAGACCATACGCCGTGCTACCTGGGTGGCTTGTTTCAGATCGTCACCGGCACCGGAGGTAATGTCGCCAAAAACTCCTTCCTCGGCCGCGCGACCGCCCAGCATGACGACAATCCGATTGAGCAGATACTTTTTGCCAAGATTATGCCGGGGACACGACATCTTTTCGTTTCATACGACTCACAACGGTGCTGTCTACAATAATTGTGCGTACCAAATCGCCCACATCTGCCGTTTCGCCACCAGTTGAATATATAGGAATTCCATGTTTTCGTAGTTCTGCTAATAGTTCTTCGGTACCTTCAATAATTGCAGAAATAACTTCTCCGGGAATGTTGTTTTTGTTACGTCCAATGGTGGATGAAACAAGAATTGAGTCTGTAGCTCCAACGCATAGTAAATCATCAACATTCATAATTAATGCATCTTGTGCTATGCCTTTCCATACAGATAGGTCTCCAGTTTCTTTCCAGTACATGTATGCCAAGGCAGATTTTGTTCCTGCTCCGTCTGCGTGCATTATTGTACAATAATTATCGTCTCCGGTTAAATAATCGGGAATAATTTTGCAAAATGCCTGTGGAAATAAGCCTTTATCTACATTTTTAATAGCATTGTGCACATCTTCTTTTGATGCAGAAACACCTCGTTGATTATATCTGTTATCTGTCATGAATAGTAATCTGTTTCGAATTGAACTTTTTTGAGAAAATATACTTTTCGTTTATCCTTTGTGTTTGTATGTTTTATTTTTTGATATCCGTATGGTACAAAATAATTATCATACCAATATGCTGAATTTGATTTGATTTTGTGTGTAACTTTTTTGTTAGGATTTATAGTAGATGAATCACATTTAAGATGGTTAACCGTTCTTATATGAGAAAAAACAGCATTTGATATTATTGCTAAGAGAAAGAATAAAAAAACTCGATTCATGTATTGTATCTATAAAGTTTACATTTTTTTGTGTTTCTTATATTACACATGTACGTATATCTTGAACATTAAAAAAGTATAGAACTATAATTTTTTTGTTGTACATATAGTATATGATATTTTTATTTTACAATAGTTTTGTCTCTTTCCGGTCCCATAGAAACAATAGTAATTGGTACGCCAACTTCCTGTTCGATGAAAGAAATATATTCTTTCAGTTCAAGTGGTAACTCTTCAAAAGTGTTAGCCGAGACATCTTGATTCCATCCTTTAAATTCTTTATATACCGGTGTAACATTTTCAGCGTCAGTAGGCAAGTAATCAATAGTTTTGCCGTGATATGAATATTCGGTACAAATTTTTATAGTTTCAAAAGAATTTAGCACATCACCTTTCATCATAAATAACTGAGTAACACCATTAATCATAATGGCGTATTTAAGAGCAGCAAGGTCCAGCCAACCACAACGTCGAGCTCTGCCCGTAGTTGAGCCATATTCATTGCCACATTTTTGCATATTTGAGCCATTTTCGTCAAAAAGTTCTGTTGGGAACGGTCCACTGCCCACGCGAGTACAGTATGCTTTGAAAATGCCAAAAACCTCACCTATTTTTTTGGGAGAAATACCTAAACCGGTACAAGCACCCGCAGTGACAGTATTGGATGAAGTCACAAATGGATAAGAGCCAAATTCAATATCTAGAAGAGTTCCTTGTGCACCTTCTGCTAAAATAGATTTTCCTTGAGCAATTTCTTTGTTTAAAAAATACTCGCTATCAATAATTGTAAGGCTTTTAATAAGCTTAATGCCTTCCATCCATTTTTCTTCGTACGCATCAATATCAAATGAATAGTTGTATTGAGTAAGTGTTTTAAGATGTGTGTTTTTTAGAGCGGTATATTTAGTTTCAAAATTATGTACAATGTCTCCAACTCGTAGACCTGTTCGTGCAATTTTGTCGGTATAAGTTGGACCGATTCCTTTTTTTGTAGAACCAATTTTATTGTCGCCTTTTTCATTCTCGTAAGCTTCGTCGAGTGCTTTATGGCTTGGTAAAATTAAATGAGCCCTAGATGAAATGTATAATTTATCGGAAACCGATATTCCCTGATCTATAAGTTTGTCAATTTCTTCTTTAAAAATATATGGATCAATAACTACACCATTACTAATAACATTAAGAGCATTTTTTCTGAAAATACCCGAAGGAATAGTATGTAAAACGTGTTTTACGTCATTAAATACAAGCGTATGTCCTGCGTTTGGTCCACCTTGAAACCGTGCTATTATATCATATTTTGGTGTTAAAAAATCTACAATTTTTCCTTTACCTTCATCACCCCATTGCAATCCCAGTAAAACATCAATGTCCATAAATATTATAATTTAAATGTAAAAAATCAAAAAACGGGTAAAAATACTAAAAAAGAATTAGTTAAATAGGTAAAATTGAGAACTTGTTTAAAAAAAAATTAAATTTTGTCGATACGATATATTTTTTGAATCCCTTTAATTTTTTGTAATTTCACCATAAGGTTATTAAGGTGTTGGAGGTCATTTATATATAAATCAAGCTTACCTTCAAACATTTTTTCTGTTGTTTCTATATGTACGGTTCGTATATTAATATTGTGTTGATAAGATGTGATTTTAGTTATATCATTTAAGAGACCTATTCGGTCTGATCCTTCAATTTTTACACTTACCAAAAATGCATATTCTTTTTTGTTTGTCCATTTAATTTTGTGGGCTACATGTCGTGTTTGTAACTCTATGGCATAAGGGCAAGTGCTTTTGTGAATAGCATAACCGTTTGGTGTTTCAAATCCAACAACGGAGTCGCCCGGTATGGGACGACAGCATTCGGCAATAATGTAGTTGTTGTCTGTATTTACAACTTTTATATCGTCTTGTTGAGATGAGTTTGTAGGGATGTTTTTAGGTTTGCGTAATTGCAATTTCCAAAATCCAACTGTTTTGTTTTTTCGTTTTTGTGTTGCAATTTCTTCTATGTTAGACAAATCTATAGTTTTTTTTCCGATGCCTTCGTATAAATCATTTATTGTGGCTGCACCATAGCCTAATATAAGTTTGTCTAAAAGAGATTGATTTTCTTTTAAATTATGAGCTCGCAAATTTTCTTGTAATTTTTTTTGTCCGCGAAGAATGTTTTTCTTTCGTTCGTTTTTGAAAATGTGCTGAAGACTGTTTTTAGCCTTTGCTGTTGTAATAAAAGAGAGCCATTCTTTTTGTGGTTTTTGTTTGTCGGAAGTTAAAATTTCTATTTGGTCTCCGCTTTTTATTGTATAGTCCAGAGGAACTGTCTTGTGTCTGTTTACCTTAGCACCTATGGCTTGAAGGCCAATATCTGTGTGTATTTCGAAGGCAAAGTCGAGAGCTGTAGCTTTTGTTGGTAGACGTATTAAGTCGCCTTGTGGGGTAAATGCAAATATTTCTGTTGTGTATAGGTTGAGTTTGAATTCGTCTAAAAATGCCAAAGCATCTTTATTTGGGTTTTCGAGAGTTATACGAAGTTTTTGGAGCCACTGTTCTAATTCTGATTTGTCAAATCCTTCTAAATCTTTATATTTCCAGTGTGCTGCATATCCCCGCTCTGCTATTTCGTTCATGCGTTCAGTACGAATTTGCACTTCCACCCAATTACCGTCTGGTCCCATAACAGTTGTGTGTAGTGCTTCATAGCCGTTTTCTTTGGGTGTACTTATCCAGTCTCGTAGTCGTCTCGGGTTTGGTGTGTATGTGTCTGTTATAAAAGAATAGACCCTCCAGCACATAGCTTTTTCTTCTTCTCGTGGTACATCGAGCAATATAATACGTACCGCAAATACGTCATACACATTTTCGAAGGATACATTTTTGGATTGAATTTTTTGCCAAATTGATGAAATAGATTTAGAACGGCTTGTGATGTGATATTTTATATCGTTTTGTTCAAAAACCATCATAAAAGGTATACAAAATCTGTTGAGATAGTGAATTCTCTTTTTTTCGCTCCCTTTTAGTTTTTTGTATATATCGTTATAAATAACCGGATGTTCGTATTTTAAACAGAGATCTTCCAGTTCTGTTTTAAGATTGTAAAAACCTAAGCGGTGTGCTAATGGTACAAAAAAAGATCGGGTTTCTCCTGATATACGTATTTGTTTATCATGAGGCATAGAGTCGAGTGTACGCATGTTGTGTAATCGATCTGCTAATTTTATTAAAATTACGCGTACATCGTCGGAAAGGGTAAGTAATATTTTTTTTATGTTTTCTGCCTGACTGGTTTTTGTTTTGAGTACACCTCGTATTTTCGTGAGCCCGTCAATTATTTGTGCTATTTTGGGATCAAATAAATTTTCTATATCTTCCAGAGTTATGTCTGTGTCTTCTACAACATCGTGTAGTAGTGCACAAACTACAGAGCGCATGCCAAGACCTATGTCGCCCGATACTATTTTTGCAACTTCTATCGGATGTAGAAAATATGGTTCGCCTGATTTTCGTCTGCAACCATAGTGGGCTTCGTTGGCTAAATCAAATGCTTTACGAATAGTTTTTATGCTTTCTTCGTCTTTCCTGCACTTGGGGCAGTTTTTCATTAAACTATTATATTGTACTTCTATGTTGTCTTTTTCTTTTTGCGTAAATTCTGCCATTCTGTATTAACTTTAAGAAATCAAAACTATAAAAAGTTAGCTTATTTATTGTGTAATATCAAATTTATAGCACCATTTTTTGATATATTGTCTCCGTTGGGTAATGTTATGTGTATTGCGTATAGGTACATACCTTCCGGGGCTTGTTTGGTATTGATTGTGCCATCCCATCCTTTATTTATGTCGTTGCTTGAGAATATTTCAGAACCATTTCTGCTATAGACTTTTAGTGAGTATGTGCCCGATATATATGCATATTTGGGTTTAAATATTCTGTTTTCTTCAATTGCACTGTGGGGGTTAAAGGTGTTGGGTACATAGAGGTGCGATTCTTTTTTTACACATGCAATGTTCGATTCTGCGGTGTAACTATCTGTTTCTGTTGTTTGTGTGCCGACTATTTGGTAGCATATTTGTGGATCTATCGCAAAATTGGTAATTTCGTCTTGATACATTATTTCTTGAGGTGGTAGTGTTGCTATGTGTGCTGTGTCGTAAATATTTGTTATTCTATATACATAAACTTCGGCATAATCATTTTCCCATATGAGTCCTTTTTTCCATGATAATAAATGCTCATGTTCAGAGAGTGTTTGTATTTGTAGTTCAGTTGGGTTTACTATGTTGGAACTGATAATTATATTGTCGCACGAATCTATTGCTGATACTTTGTAAAAAAACAATGAGTCTGAATTGTGTGTGTATGGAACTGTATAACTGAATGTCTCTTTGTGTGATGTGTGAGAAATGGTGTCTATATGTGAAAAATAATTTTTGTTTTGGAATGCTCGTTCAATGACATATTTTGATATATCAGTATCCGGAGTTGTGCGAATGTGTAAAGTGAGTTTGTTTTTTGTGTTATAGGTGAGTGAGGTAATTGATAAAAAATCGGGAACGTTATATGAATTTTTTGTAATAGTTGTCATTTGTGAAGTGGAACTATATGGTGTTCCGTTTGAAATAAGACTTGCTCGTATAAAAAATTTTCGCACAGTATCTTCTGATGGTGGAACGGTGTATTCTGTTTGTGAAGGGGAGAGGCTCTGTATAATAGATTCAGTGTCGTCGTCGGCAACTTCTATTATATGATATTCTTCTACTGTTGTAGAGGAACCTTCATATGAGTTCCACGAGAGTGTGATTCCTGCATCGCATGCTTGTATAGTGCTTTCTACTATCATAGTTGTGTGATAGTTGTTTAAACTAATTGAATTTTCATTGGTGGTTGTATATGCGTCAACAGCAAAAGATAAGGGTGATTCGTGAGCCTGTGCTGTGAATGCAGCTATTGTGTCTGTTTTAAATACCAGTGTATCATTTTTATTTTCGTATATGTCACATACTGTCTTAGCTTTTATAATGTCTGATTTGTCGTATACGTAATGAATACGGGTGAAATCGATATTGGTATTTGGACTTTTGTTCCAGGCTACACTTATTTCATTGGTATAGGGGTTTATACTTACATACTGTAAATCAGGAGCTGTTACTTCTTGTGCTTGCACTGTAAACTGGAATAAAACCAGTGAAAGAATAAGGCTACATATGGCGTGTTGCTGTTTGTTCATATATGTAATGTTGCTTTAGTTGCTTCCTGCAATTATTTCGTACATAGAATCTTCGTGTAAATAAGTGTTTGCTAAATTTTTTAATTCTGCAGCTGTTATTGTATTAATTGTTTTCCACAACTCTGTGTAATATTTATAGGTTAAATCATATTCAAGTATATTTTTTAAGCTTTCAGATAAAGCAAAAACGCCGTCAAAGTTTCGTGCAATAGAGGATTTCATATAGTTTTTTACTGTTTGAAGTTCAGCTTCAGGTATTGTTTCGGTACGTAATTTTTTGAGTTCGTAATAAATCTCTTGTTTTGCTTTATCACATACTTCTTTACCAACCTGCGTTACTATAACAAAATAGCCTGCAGTTTTGTGTGAAACAATGCCCGATCCTATGCCATATGTATAGCCTTTGTCTTCTCGTATATTAGACATTAAACGTGAACCAAAATATCCGCCCAACACGGTGTTGAGTATTTGCAATGCGGCAAAGTCAGGATTGTATTTATTTACTAATAGTTTGCCTATTCGTATGGCAGATTGAACTGCTTCTGTTTTTTCAAAAAAATGTTTTTTGTGTGTTGATGGTTCGATTATATATTCGGGAGTTTTTGTGAGATTCTGTTTTGATGTAATTGTACCAAATCGTCTCGATATGCTATCTATATGTTTAGATGAAATATTTCCTGTTGCTATAATTTTACAATTTTCTGCTGTGTAATATTGTGCATGGTATTGTTTAATATCTTCAATATTTACTGTGTCAAAATCTTCAGGTTCGTGAGAAATTCCATAAGGATGGTTGGCACCAAACAGAATTTCGGCATATTTTTTTTGAGCAATAACTTCAACTTTTTGTTTTTCTATGGCATATTGCTGTTTCTTTTTGGATATGTATGTTTCGAAATTTTCTTGTGGAAAGGTAGGGTGTTTTATAATGTCTTCAATTATTTCCAGAGTTGTATCTACATGTTTTGAAAGGGTGAAAACGGTAATGTTTGTGGTATGTTTTCCGGTACCGAAGTATATATAAGAACCCAAAAAATCTATTTTTTCGGCAATTTCTTCTCCCGTAAATTTATTACTACCTTCTTGTAATAGCTGAATGGTAGAGGATGAGAGTAATGGTTTTGTTTGAAACCAGTCGCCAGCATCAAATACAAAATCTATTTTCAGAATCTCTTGTTCTCCGGCATTAATTGTATATAATGGTATATTATTTGCCAATGTTTTTTTCTTGGCTTTCGTAAAAGAAAGTTTAGATATATTTTTGAATTTTGGTTCGGTATGTCTGTTAACTTCTTTCATTATAATTATTTCTGGAATTGAGATTTATATAATAGAGTTGATTCATTTTTTTTGTTGAACAGGTCTTGTGCAACTCGTTGAATATCATTTTGCGATACGCGTGTATATTTTTCTATTTCGTGGTTAATCATATCTGCATCACCCAAAAGTTCGAATTTTGCTAAATTCATTGCTTTGTTAAGCGTGCTGCTTTCACTAAAAATAAGTGTGGATTCGACTTTATTTTTCACTTTTTGCAATTCATATTCTTCAATAGATTGCGAGCAGAGGAGTTCCAATTCGGTATCTATAGCGTTGTTTGCTTCTTCTATTGTAAATCCCGGCATTACATTACCTGTTATAACAAACAGTCCGGGGTCGTCTTCTCCGGTAATATATGCCTGGAGGTCGGTAAATATTTTTTGTTTTTGTACAAGTTTGTTATAGAGTCGAGAGGATTTACCATTAGATAAAATGTCTGATAATAAGTCGCAGACATAAAAATCGGGGTGTAATCTTTCGCACATATGGTATGTTTTGTAGATAGCGTGAAGAGGCACGTCTTTTACACATGTTTTGCTTCTGTATTCGCGTTGTTCCGGTTCGGTTGGGTTGTTGTTTTCTTTAAGTGTACGTGCAGGAATAGAGCTGTACCATTTTTGAGCTAATTTTTTTACTTTATGTGCCGAAATATTTCCCGATACAGAAATTACCGCATTGTTGGGTGCATAGTGGTTAAAGAAAAAATCTTTTACATCGGGTAAGTTTGCCGTATGTATGTGCTCAATGTGTTTTCCAATGGTTGCCCATTTATATGGGTGCATTTTATACGCCAATGGGCGAATATGTAACCATGCATCTCCATATGGTCTGTTTAAATATCGTTGTTTAAATTCTTCAATAACCACATTTTTTTGTATGTCAAGGCTTTTTTGAGAGAAAGCTAATTCCAGCATTCTGTCTGATTCGAGCCAAAAAGCGGTTTCAATATTTTCTTTTGGTACTGTTGTATAGTAATTTGTAATATCAGTATTGGTAAAAGCATTATTATCACCACCTACTTTTTGTAATGGTTCATCGAATGAGTGTATATGTTTGGAGCCACCAAACATGAGATGTTCAAACAAATGAGCAAATCCGGTTTTTTCGGGAATTTCGTGTTTTGAACCTACATTATAAAGTGTGTTTACCACAACAAAAGGTGTATATCTGTCTGTGTTTACAATAAAGCGAAGCCCGTTTTTGAGTTCAAATTTTTCAAAATCTATCATACTAAATAAACGTGTTTTCTTGAATTTTTTGTATAGTTTTATGATAGTCGAGAATAATATCTTTTATTACTCTATCGGCAGTTTCAGGTGATTTGAGAGCACATGATGCCTGACCTATTTCTAAAATACCATCGATAATATCTCCTTCAAAAATTCCTTTTTTTGATCTGCCTGTACCAATAAATTCTTGTATTTCTTCTTTAGATGCACCATCTTCTTCCATATCTGCAATTACTTCATATATTTCTGTTTTCAACATTCGGGTAGGTGATACTTTTTTAAGTGTCAGCATAGTGTCTCCTTCACGAGAATTGAAAATAGCTTGTTTGAAGTTTTGGTGTGATGACGATTCCTCACATACTGCAAAGCGAGAACCTATTTGAACGCCATCAGCTCCTAGAGCTTGTGCTGCTGCCATGTGTTTTCCCGAAGAAATACCTCCGGCTGCAATAACCGGGAGAGAGGTTGCTTGTCGTACTTGAGGGATAAGTGTAAATGTTGTGTTTTCTTCTTTTCCGTTGTGGCCGCCGGCTTCGAAACCTTCGGCAACTATTGCATTTACGCCGGCATCTTCGCATTTTTTTGCAAAATAGCTGCTCGAAACTACGTGGGCTACGATGATACCATATTTTTGCAGTGTTTTTGTCCATTTTTTAGGACTACCTGCAGAAGTAAACACTATAGGAACTTTTTTGCGAATAACAATATCAATAATTTCTTCTATTTCCGGATACATAAGGGGAATATTTACGCCCCAGGGTTTGTTGGTGGCTTCTTTCATATGTTCTATATGTTCTAATAAAACTTCCGGATACATACTTCCGGAACCAAGCAATCCGAGTCCACCAGTATTACTAACTGCTGATGCTAATTTCCATCCACTGCACCATACCATTCCTCCTTGTATTATGGGATAGTCTATTGAAAATAGTTTACAAATAGTATTTGTGTTCATAGTACGTTATTTTTTTGCAATATATAAAGAGATGATAATTAATTCAGTTTAAAGTATAAAAAAATTAAGATTGTATTAATGCATATGTGTCACGTGCTATTACAATTTCTTCGTTTGTCTTTATAACCATAGTTGTTATCGCTGAATCGGGAGTTGTAATGATAGCATTATCATCGGTTATATTGTTGTTTTTGTTGTTATCAATAGATATACCAAGAAAAGAGAGACTGTTACATAATGATTCACGCAAATCAGAATTATTTTCACCAATACCACCTGTAAATGCTATAATATCAACACCTTCCATAGCTGCTGCATAGGCTCCGATGTATTTTTTTACTCTGTAGGTAAACATATCAAGTGCCAGTTGAGCACGTTTGTTTCCATTGTTTGCAGCTTCTTTTATATCGCGCATGTCTGAGGAAAATCCGGTAATACCGACAAGTCCACTTTGTTTATTTAGAATAGTGTCAAATTCGTCTATAGAAATTTGTTCTTTTCGCATAATGTGTAGTGCCGCTCCTAAATCCAAATCTCCGCAGCGGGTGCCCATCATTAATCCTTCTAAGGGAGTTAATCCCATTGTTGTATCTATCGATTTTCCGTTTTGTATAGCAGAAATCGATGCACCGTTACCTAAATGACACACAATAATTTTTGATTGATTATAGTCTTTTTTGGCTGTAAGAGCAGCCATGTGCGAAACATATCTGTGGCTGGAGCCATGAAAACCGTATTTTCTTACTTTGTATTGTGAGTAATATTTATATGGAATAGCATACATATATGCATAATCGGGCATAGTTTGGTGAAATGCAGTATCGAGTGTGCCACATTGTTGAGCATGTGGCAATAATGTTTGTGTCGCACGTACACCTTTTATATTTGCCGGATTGTGCAGCGGTGCTAAATCGTTGCAGCTTTCTAAGTCGGTAAGTATTTCGGGTGTTATAATAACACTTTTGCTAAATTTTTCACCACCGTGAACAATTCTGTGTCCTACACCTTTTATGTCATGTATGTCTGAAATTATAGTATATTGCGGATTCTGTATTGTATCAATAATGGCTTTTACACCTTCTTCATGATTAGTAATTAGTATATTTTTTTCAACTTTTGTTTGTGATGAGGTTATTTTTATTACACTCTTATCACTACCTATTCTGTCAATCATCCCCGATGCTATAAGTGTTTCATTTGGCATTTCGAGTACTTGGAATTTTATTGAAGAACTGCCACTATTGAGAACAAGTATTTTCATATGTTTATTTTTTATAAATTGATATAATAGGCTTTTCTACGATTAGTAAATTACTTAATTAGCAGATTTTAATATATATTGCTGCAAATTATAGTTCCGTTTATCAGTTTTCGAAACAAATTTTTATTTAGCTTCTTCTTTTTTGTTTTTATATGCCTGAATCCCTGTCATAGCAACAACATTTACAATATCATTTACCGAACATCCGCGGGATAAATCATTTATAGGTGCAGCAAGCCCTTGTATTATAGGTCCGTATGCATCGGCATGTGCAAATCGTTGCACCAATTTATATGCAATATTACCAGACTCTAAAGATGGGAAAATAAGGACATTTGCATTGCCTTGTATTCGTGCATTAGGTGCTTTTTTTGCACATACTTCCGGTATGATTGCGGCATCTAATTGCATTTCGCCATCTATGAGTAAATCAGGATAATTGTCTTGAACTGTTTTTGTTGCCATGGCTACTTTGTCTATCATTTTGTGTTTTGCACTTCCATGAGTAGAAAAGCTAAGCATGGCAATTCGTGGTGTGATTGCCAGTAAATTTTGGGCTGTACGAGCTGTTGTTACAGCTATTTCAGCAAGTTCATCGTCGGTAGGGTTCGGGTTTACAGCACAGTCTGCAAAAAGCATGATGCCATCGTCACCAAACTCTTTGTCTTTGAGAATTATAACAAATACGCTCGAAACCAATGAAATGCCGGGGCTTGTTTTTATTAATTGAAAACCGGGACGAAGCACATCGCTCGTTGCGTTTTCTGCTCCGGCAACTTCGCCGTCAGCATCTCCTGCTTTTATTAAAGTTGCTGCTAAATACAATGGATTTTTTAAAAGTTCACGAGCTGTGCTTTCCAAAACTCCTTTATTTTTTCTGAGCGAAACAATTAAATCTATATATTCATCAATTTTTGCATGATTGAGTGGATCTATTATAGTAGCGTGTGAAATAACGTGATTTAATTTTTTTTCCTGTGCTAATGATTTAATTTTTTCGGGGTTCCCGATTAAAATTATATCTGCTATTTTTTCTTTAATTATAATGTCAGCAGCTTCGAGGGTTCGTGGTTCGTATGATTCGGGTAAAACAATTCGTTGTTTGTTTTGTTTTGCAAGTTTTTGAACGAGTTTTTCAAATTCCATATCAGTATAATTTTTTATAAAAAAAAACACCTGTACAATGCACAGGTGTTTTTTTGTTTTTGTTAGAGTTTAAGTGATTCTTTTAAATCAATAATTTTTTTATTGAGAACAGATTCAGCCTCATCAAAGCCTTCACGGGATTTTACCGAAGTGTTTACTTCGAAGTAAAATTTAATGAGTGGTTCTGTTCCGGAAGGACGGACAGTTATTTTTGAATTATCTTTCGTTACAAATTGCAATACATTTGAAGATGGTAGTCCGGTAGGAGTTTCTTCGGGTTTAATAATATTTTTTTCGATTTGTGTAAGAAAATCTCGTTGAATAACAACCGGAGAGCCACCTATTTGTTGAGGAGGATGTATGCGAAAATTATTCATTATAGCTTCTATCTCTTCTTGTCCGGCTTTGCCTTCTTTTTTAAGAGTTACCAGCTCTTCTTTATAATAATTATATTCGAGATAGGTGTCAATTAACACGTCGTATAAACTTTTATTGTCGTTTTTTGCTACAGCAGCAGCTTCCGCAATAAGGGCAGATGCTATTACAGCATCTTTGTCACGCACAAAATCGCCGGCAGAATAACCGAAACTTTCTTCCCCACCACCAATATATTTTTTTGAACCTTCAAATAAACGAATTTTTTCACCAATATATTTAAAACCGGTAAGCACATTGAATAGTTCAACATTATATTTTTCGCATATTTCAGCAATAAGTTCTGTAGTTACAATCGTTTTAACGACAAACTCTTTTCCTTTGAGTTTTTGTTGGGCGTGCCATTGTTTAATTAAATATTGCACCAATAGTGTACCTGTTTGGTTACCATTGAGTATTTTGAATTGTCCTTCAGAATCTTTTACAACAATACCCACTCGGTCTCCATCGGGGTCTGTAGCCATTATTATATCGGCATTAATTTCTTTCCCTTTTTCTATGGATAGAGCCATTGCCGATTCTTTTTCAGGATTTGGCGATCCGGTAATCTCATTGAGTTTCTTGAGCCATTCGGTTTCAGATTCAAAATCTTCTTCTTTAACTGCTTCATTATTGATGCGTAACGAAGGGAATTCTCCTGAAATAACTGCCTGTTCTTTAACCACATGAACATTTGTAAAACCATATTCTTTCAATACGCGAGGTACAAGTGTTATGCCGGTACCATGAAGAGGCGAAAATACAATTTTTAAATCATGTTGTTTTTGTATAATATCAGGAGCAAGTGATAAACCTTTAATGGCATCGATGTAGGGCTTGTCTATTTCTTCGTCCCATAAAATTATATTATCCGGGTTTCCTTCCCATTTTACTTCGTCAATGCTTTGTATTTTGTTGACTTCAGCAATTACATTATCGTCATGCGGTGGAACAAGCTGGCAGCCATCTTCCCAATAAGCTTTGTATCCATTATATTTTGCCGGGTTGTGAGAGGCTGTAATGTTTACTCCTGCTTTGCAGCCAAGGTGTCGTATAGCAAATGAAAGTTCCGGTGTTGGCCGGAGTTCTTTCGATAAATATACGGTAAAACCGTTTGCAGCAAAAATATGAGCCGTTGTTTCGGCAAACATGCGTCCCCGAATTCTACAGTCGTGTATTATAGCTACAGAAATTTGTTCGGATTCTCCATATACTTTTTTGATATAGTTGGCAAAACCTTGTGTTGCCATACCAATAGTATATTTGTTTATTTTGTTGGTGCCAACACCTATAGCACCACGTAAACCACCTGTTCCGAATTCTAAGTTTTTGTAAAAAGATTCTTCAAGCTCCGGGTCGTTTTTATCTATTAAATAGCGTATTTCTTTTCGTGTTTTTTCGTCATAATTTTCTGACATCCACGATTTTGCTTTGTTTATTATATTTGTATCCATGTATGATAATTATTTTTATTAAATACTCATACACAAAGATATAAAAAAAGCCCAATTTAAGGGATATGTAGTTAATAAAAAATCAAAGTTATATTATCAGATACAGCTGTATTTTTTTTAATTATTTTTGTTACAATAATTTATATTATTTAGATTATCTCTAAATAATTTTTGTTTATGGTTTTCTATGAGTGTTTTTTTTCTAAAACTACAACATTTTCTACATGATGAGTGTGAGGAAACATATCTACTGCCTGAGATTTTGTGACGGTATATGAATCAAGCAATGCAATATCTCGTGCTTGTGTAGCCGGATTGCAGCTTATATACACAATTCGTTGAGGTGCACAGCGGGCTATTGTGTCTACTACATCTTTATGCATGCCGGCACGTGGTGGGTCGGTTATTATAACATCAGGATTGCCATGGCTTGCTAGAAAATGGTCGTGTAATACATCTTTCATATCGCCTGCAAAAAATATGGTATTGTCTATATTGTTGATTGTGGCATTTTTCCGAGCATCTTCAATAGCTTCGGGAACGTATTCTATACCAATTACTTGTTTTGCGTGATTTGCAATAAAATTTGCAATAGTTCCGGTTCCTGTATACAGGTCATATACAAGTTCATTACCTGTGAGTCGGGCAAAGTTTCGTGCAATTTTGTACAATTCGTATGCTTGCAGAGAATTTGTTTGATAAAATGATTTTGGACCAATTTTAAATTGTAAGCCTTCCATTTCCTCTGTGATATAGTCTTTACCGGCATATATCAGAACTTCCTGGTCTTGGATAGTGTCGTTTTTTTTCTGGTTTATTATATAGAGTAGTGAGGTGAGCTGTGGAAATTCTTTCGAAACAGCATCAAGTAGTATAGTGTGTTTTTCAGGATTGTTTTCAAAAAATACGATAATAACCATAACTTCGCCTAAGGTCGTGTTGCGAATAATAACATTGCGGAGCAGTCCGTGGTGATTGCGGATGTCAAAAAAAGTAAAGTTATGTTTTTCGGCAGTTTCATATATAAAATTTCTGATAGCATTGCTGGGCGATTCTTGTAAAAAACAATGATCTATGTGAACAATTTTATCGAATAAACGGGGTACATGAAAGCCTAATGCATTATTATCTGTAATAATTTCGTTTTTTTCTATTTCTTCTTTTGTTTTCCAGCGTTTGTTGGAAAATGTGTATTCTAATTTATTTCGGTAATACGTCGTGTGTGCCGATCCTAAAATAGGTTGAATATTTTCGGGGGTAATGTGCCCTATTCGTGTAAGTTGATCGCTTACTTGTTTTTCTTTGTAGCGGAGTTGTTCCGAATATGGTAAGTTTTGCCATTTACATCCGCCGCAAATACCAAAATGAGTGCAAAAGGGTGTTTCTCTTACAGAACTGTATGTGTGTATGTGCGTAACTTTGCCTTCCTGAAAGCGTTTTCGTTTTTTTGTGATTTGAATATCTACCACATCACCCGGTACAACACCGGCAACAAAAACTATTAAATCATTGATTTTTGCTATAGCCTTGCCCTCTGCTGCTATATCTTCTATAACTATTTCTTGATATTCAGGTAATTTTTTTCGTCTACTCACTGTTTTACTTTTTAATGTTATGCAAAAGTCTTATTTTTGTTTAAAATTATTGTTATAATTATGGATATATTTACACAAATAATACTTGGTTCTTCTGTTGGAGGAATGATAGCCTCTAAAAAAATCGGGAATAAAGCTTTTCTGTGGGGGGCTGCTATAAGTGTTATACCTGATTTGGATATGCTTATAGTGCCATTTCTTGAAACGACCAAAGGTGTTTTGGTGCATCATGGGTTTAGCCATTCTGTATTTTTCTTTCTACTTGTAGCTCCGTTTTTGGGGTTACTTATTAAACGTCTGGAGAATAAAACTGATTATACTTTAGCACAATGGACAAGTTTTTCTTTTTTCATTTTGTTGACACATAGCTTTTTAGATGTTTTTACAACTTATGGAACAGGTCTTTTGGAACCGTTTTGGGATAAACGGTTTGCTTTGTCTTCAATTTCGGTGGTCGATCCTTTTTTTACTGTTCCCTTGCTTGTTTTTTTTATTATAGCTTTGCGTTCACCCGAAAGGAGATTGAAAAAAGCGTTTTCGTGGGTGGCTGTTTTTGTGAGTGTTTTATATCTCTCTTTTACTTTTCTAAATAAATTATATATTCAGTCAGAATTTGAACAGTATCTTGTTGAGGAAGATGTTCGCTACGATAGAACCGAGGTCTTTCCACAAGTTGGTTCCAATTTTACCTGGAATTGTATAGCACAGGATCGGGATGGTTTTTGGGTAAAAAAAGAATCAAATTTCACGAGGTATGACAGCGATATGCAGTTGTATCTGCGAAATGATTATTATATGTTTGATTATTTACACGATGAACGTATAAAAAATTTACAGCGTTTTAGTAAAGGGTATTATTCTGCCTTGGAGCGGTATGACGGTACCGTAGATTTTAGAGATTTACGATTTGGCAAATTTGTTACCGAACATAATGGTCCATTTGTTTTTACGTTTAGAATAATACCTGATACCGAAAAAAGACTTGAGAGAATAGATAGAGTTGATATTTCATTGTTACATATATGGTAATATCAATTTTATTTTTGTGTGTTTTTTCGATTGAGTGAGAGTGTGTATTTATGTAATGACCTGTACAATGAAAAACTTTTTATTATTATTTTTATTTAATTTTTGTGTGTCTTGTATTGGTCTTTCTCAGTCTTTTTCAAACACTCTTTTTTCGCAGGATATAGCTTCTGTTCAGTTTTATCAAACAGGTAATGAATTGTCTGCTCCGATTGTTCCTTTGGTGGGGAATAAAAGTTTAACGGTTGAATTTGATTATCTTGGAGATGATATGCCTGATTTCTTTTATACAATAACATTATGTGATAAACACTGGAATCAGTCTTCTTTGTTGCAGATAGATTATTTGAATACGATAGGAGTTCATTATTTTGAACAGGTTCAACATTCGGTTAATACTCATGTAAATTATATACATTATTCTACAACATTTCCCAATAATGATTTGAATATTCTAAAATCGGGTAATTATATACTTCAGGTATTTAAAGAGGGGGAGCAGAGAGTACCCGTATTTCAATCACGATTTATGGTTATAGAGCAGGTAGTTCGAACAGAGGCTAGTCTGTCTCGAGCTTCTGCTGTTGAATATATGGATACACATCAGGAATTGGATATGACTATTTATACGCATGGTTTTGAGATAACAAATCCAGAGGATGATTTGCATGTATTGTATATGCAAAATGGTCGGTGGGATAATGTGATACAAGGTTTATCTCCGAGCTATATTAGTGATGGGGAAATTGAATATGATTATGAGCGTGAAAATGTGTTTGAGGGTGGGAGAGAGTTTCATCATTTTTCGTGTAAAAATTTGAATGTAGCTCATGAAAATGTGGAAACAATTATGTTTGAAGATTCTTTATATGCCGTGTATGTAAAACCTAATGAGATAGGTTTGTATAAAACATATGCCTCGGATTCTGATTTAAACGGGTATTTTTTGCCGGCTTATCAGGGTGCACAAAATGCAGATACAGATGCTGATTATGTTAAAGTATACGTTACTTTACCTTATACTAATACATTTGATGCAGATACAATATCATTGTATGTATGTGGGCAGTTTAATATGTGGCAGCTAAACGAGCAAAACCGAATGGAGTATAATGTTGAAAAACAACAATACACATCATCATTACTTTTAAAACAAGGATATTACGATTATATTATTGGATACACCAGTTCCAATACCAGTGGATTGCAAACATATGAAACAGAGGGGTCATTTTATCAAACCAAAAATGAATATGATGTGTTTGTTTACTATTATGATTTTTCTGAACAATACGATCGGATTATTGGATATATGCATATGGAAGATTGAGGTGATTTCTTTTACGAAATATACTGTAAAATGAGTAGTTTGAATAGTAGCTTATTCAAATGTAACAGAAAACACGACAACCTCCGGGTGATTTCCGATACGCACAGTTGGTCCCCATGTACCGAAACCGGATGATACATAAAAATGACTGTTTTCTTTTTGCAAATAGCCCCAACTCAACTCAAAAATGGCATCGGTAATATAATTAAACGGCCATAATTGTCCGTTATGTGTATGTCCGGAAAGATGAAGGTCTACACCTGCTTGTGTAGGTTTGTCTAAATTATATGGTTGATGATCCATAACAATTATTGGTTTGTTGTGGTTGAGATTGTGCAATAAGGAATCCAATGTTTTTCGTGTGCCGCCATGGATATCTTTTCGTCCTACTATTTGTATACCATTAGTGAGCGTAACATGTGTATCGTACAAAATAGGGATGTTAATATTTTGGAAATAATCAAGAGTTTTATCAATTCCTCCAATATGTTCATGATTGCCCGAAATTCCGAATACACCATAGGGAGTGTTAATTTTTTGCAGATGATTCCCTAAGCGTTTTCTGAGCACAGGTTTTATGTCACCATCTACTATATCACCGCATAATAGTACTACATCGGGGTTTTGTTCATCTACAATGTTCAAAAACTTTTCTTCCCATTTTCTGCCAATTATGGGGCCGAGATGAATATCTGATGCCATAAGAATTCGGAATGTTTGAGATCCTTCAACCTGTTTGTGAATGGTAAGAGGAATTTCTTTTACCCGAATATTTTTCGCATTAATATGTCCTAAAAGAACGGTAATGCATACCGCTATAATTATACATATACCCAAAAATGTTTTATGCGATTGTGAAAAATCGGGTAAAAAATGTATAAAATGATTCAACATTCGTATAATATCTATACATACAGCAGCAATTATGAAGTATAGCAAAAACGCTAACCAGCTGGTGCCAATGCGTAAAACCCATTCACTAAAAGCAGAGGAAAAGTTCCGCTCCAGAAGCATTCCTATTATGAAAAGAGAGCTTACGAATATGTAAGCACACGTAAACCATTTTTTTACAGATCCTGTTGTTGAAAATACTTGAACACCACGAATGTATAAATAATAGTTTGCAAGAGAATATATGGTAAAAACAATTAAAAAGAACATACCTATTTGAATGTGTTTCATAACGTACGTTATAATTTAAAAAACGCTGTGAATATAAAGTTTTTTTTGATTGTGAGCATATATATTGATGTTTTTTTGTGTATTGTTTTTCTGTGGTGAAATTATGACATGGATATCGGGACGTACGGTGATTCCGCCATATGCTTTCTATTTTTTTTGTCAATAAGTTAAATAGTTCTTCGTTAATATAATAATTTCCAGTCCCTAATTTATTTTTTCGCAGCATTGTATCATCCGCTAATTTGTTTAAATAATTTGCAGCTGTCAATTTTGAAACTCCACTGTCATTTACCACGAACTCAATTTTTGTATACGGGTGTTTGAATAAATTATTTAGCAAATCTTGACTGTAAAACTTATAATTATCACGAAGTCGATGTTTGTAGTCAAGCATCAATCCTTTACTATTTATAATCAATTCAATTGTTTCTCGTGCCGTTTCTTCAACTCCTTTAATCATAAATAAAACCCAATCCTTTCACAAGTTTTCGTCTCGCACCTTTCGCAAATATCGATAATAATCAGGTTTATGTTTGATGATATAATTGTTCAAATATAATATGGGCAAAGTCTGCAATTTTTCCAGAATCAAATAGAGAATATTTATTATCCTGCCAGTCCTACCATTTTCATCGTAAAATGGATGAATACTCTCAAACTGAAAGCGAATTATTGCCATTTTTATCAAAAGGTCACAATTTTCAAGCTCTGAATCATTAATATACTTTTCAAGATTTGCCATTAGTTTCATTATTTCCTCATAATCTTGTGGCGGAGTGTGAATTGTCTCCCCAGTTGCCGCATTTTTCAATGCAGTCTCTGGAAGTTTTCTAAATCCAGCCTTGTTATCTTCAAGTACTTCCTGAATTTGTAAAATACTCATTTTTGTCAGCAATCCCGTTTGAGTGATTAACACAAATCCTTTCTTAAGAGCTGAAATATAGTTCTAAACTTCTTTTGCTTGCAATGATTTATAAGCATCAAAATTTAATTCCGATTTATATAAATCATCATGCGTTGTGACTATATTCTCAATCGCTGAACTATCCTTTGCTTCTTGTAATCCAAGGGTATTAATCAGAATGTTCTGGTTGGTAATTGTCGATGCAATGCTTTCAAAACTCTCTTTGTTTCTAAATCAATGGTTAACGGTAATTCTGCTAATCCCCAAGAATCCATTTGTAAAGTATTTTTAAAAATCTATACAATAATAAAGCCTATTGTAAATAAAATAAAAAATTCTTCACATTTAATCAGCCGTTATGTATAAAAAACTCATAAATCTATGCAGAAGGCTATTTCTGGGTCAGCACTCCAATTAACGGTAAAATTAATCATCTAATTATCAGCTATTTATATTTTATATCAACTTTTTAAATTTTCGTGTCACCATTTTTTACCGTCAGCCTCAACATTTATCTGAAGTATAATCGGTAGGGGGATTGAGTCTCAACCACAGCGTGGTTGTATGTCTGTAGAAAATCGCACATCATTCATGTTATTTCACGACTTCGGAGGATGTCGTATGTTGTTGATGTATGAATCCTACGGATTCAGGAACACGACTTCTATTATTTTTCCTATAGATATTCGACTCCTACTGGAGTCGGTTTAGGACTAAACACATAATATTTTTTATGATTCAAACTTGTAATGTGAGCTCAACACAAGAGGATATGAATCCTTGTATTCATATTATCAAACACATCGCTCTCTATTTTGCTAAACCACCGTATACGCGACCCGTACAGCCTGTTCCGGCATATTGTGGAAAAACAATGGTTTAAGATGTTCTCCGATAGGTTAATAGACTATCGGCGGTCTATTAGATTGTGTTTTCGTGCTTTATTCTTCGCAGTCTGTCAGTGTGATTGGGCAGCCATACTCTTTGACAAGTTTCGGTCTGTGTGTCAGTGTTTTGGGCGACTTGGCAATGTGTATGGTTGCAAAGGGTTGGCATTATCAATTAGCAAAATCAAACATCAAATGATATAGTTTTAATTCCTTATTTTTCACTGTCATATGATTTGAACAGTAATGAAAATCAAAGTTGTTAATGAAATTTATTTTTGTAAGTAATTCTGTTGTATTAATATGCTTGAAATTATTCTCTAAAAGGTAATTGATATCTTCAATATTACTATGAATATCCATTGGTTCAATTACAAAACCAACCATTGCATTTAGCTTATAATAAGACGAATAAAATCCAGTTGTAAATCTTTGAATTCCATTGTCAATATATTTATAGTTTAACCCAGATACACCTCGTCGTGCATGATTATCTAATCGCTTACATTCAAGTATGTAATATGCTACATCGGATATAAAAGGATTAATTGGCATGATACGTATATCAACTCGCCCGGTTGAACTATTTTCACTTATTTCTCTGTCAAAAAGGAAATTTTCCAAATTCAATGCCCTTTTTACCTCAGGGTTTTTCAAATAATCAAGCAATAGAATATCCCGAATTTTATTCTCATCATAAATTTGAATAGATACATTGCTAGCAATCATTTTTTTATAGCAAGTAGTAATTTTTGAAAGAATAGTTTGAAATACATGAGAACAAATATTATCCTTAAACACAAATTCGGAGGCATCCAACTTATTTTCTTCCATAAGTCCTCCTATTTGTTTTTAGAATAGCATCCATAAATTCATCCACATCCTGATAGCCAATAGCTTTATGCCATAATCTTTTCTCGTTTGGCTTAAAAATATAAAAGAAATCCTTTTCAAATCCACGGAGGTCTTTTTGAACAAATAGTTTATCTGTAATCTTTTGCGATGACAATTCAGTAGCTTTTGACAAAACTTTTTCTTTTGCTTTATTTTCCCAAATAATGCTTTGTTGTGACTTATTTTGGGGAACTACCTTAAAAAACATTCCTATAATTTGCTTTGAATGCCAAATTTCAACAATAAATTGTTGTTTTTTAGTATTTAACGGTACACTAAAGCGGTCGATAAATAATTGTGCGTATGATTCAATACCAGAGTCTCCAATTTTTACAGGCTCAAAATGCTTCTCAAAACCAGTATGTTGCATTTGTACTGGAATTACAACATTTATAGCATAATCAATCAAGGCAGTCTCTGATTTTGAGAAATTAAAAGTCGATAGAATTTCTTTGATTAGTTTAGCCTTACCTCTTGAAATCTTCTGATTCAATGAAGGGGTTGCATTAATTTTAATTGAATGTAATTCACTGTATTGTTCTTGCAGCTCATCATATAGCTTTTCAATTTTTGGGCTGTAAGAGTATGGAATAGTCCATTTTTCATCGTCGTGAGATTCTTCACGCTCAATACCTGAAGACGAGAATGTTTGTAAAGCATAATAAGAAAAGAAAGAGGAATTTAATAATGCACTCATAACCTTTAATTGAGCAACATCTTTTTTATTTATGGCTTTAATTGCTGTTAATGAGCTTCTAAAAACTAAGTCTTTATTGGAAATTGCAGATACAGATTTAAATTCATTCGAAATGCCTCCAGTTATTAATAACATTGGAGCTGTATATAAAATTTCTTTTCTTGGACGATGTGCTATCTTATTTTCCCAGATATTTGCAATATCTTCATTAATCCAAAACGGTTTGATGTCTCTACTTGTATTTAAGAAAGGTTTTCCAATTAAATGTGATGCGTCATTATCATCGCCTCCTCCTACCATAACTCCTTGCCCTTTTATATATCTTGTTTCATCTTGCAACTCATTTTCTATTGAGGAGTAATTAGTTTTTAACCGATTAATTAAATTAAAGTCTAAGTAAGAACCATAAACCATAATTTTCCAAAGCCAATCATATTGCTTTAGCATTAACTGTTGAACTTCCTTGAAATCGGAACGATATAATGAGAATATTTTAAACAGTTTAAAAAAACTACTTGGTTTTAAGGAAATATATTTAATTATATTTTTGCTCGTATTTTGATTTATTGCAGGTCTGTAAAATAATATAGCAGCAGGAGCAATTGCAGGGTCTTTTGATTTATCAAACACATGATGTCTTACAGGAGCCAGCTCAAATACTTTTTGAATTTCAAAATTATTCAAAAAATATTGTCTAAACTTCTTGCCGTTTAGATTGTATAACACCTTACTAGTGACAATAAGAGAAACTGAATTCACTATTGAAAAGTCACTTACTCTCAACAAAAACGCTTGTGCAATTTCTTTATTACTGATTGCGATTTGGTTCTCTGCTTTTAGATTTTCCTTTTTCTCTCTTTTGTTTCTCTCCTTAATATATTCAACAAATAAAGGCGATTTTTCACCTTTGCCTCTTTTCCAAGGAGGATTTCCAATTATAAAATTTAATCTATTTTTTTTGAATATTTCGTTATACTTATGAGTGGTATTAAAAAAATCAGCTTCAAAAAAATTAGTGTTTAATAATTTAGGAAACTTGAAATTTTCAATACTTGGAGGCTCTTGATAATCAAGTAAGGTTAATTGCAGTGAGAATATTGCAACTTGTATTGCCGAAAGATTTTTATCAATTCCAAAAATATTATCAACGGCTAATTGTTTTAATACATTTTTAAATTCTTCAGAATCCTCTTTAATATTTGGATTTAGAGAAATGAATTTCTCAATAATTTTCCTAAGTGTCTCTACCAAAAATATCCCAGACCCACATGCTGGGTCTAAAACTCTACAGTTGTAGGTTTTTTGATTAGACGATAAATATGTTTCAACCGTTTCTGAAAGAATATAATCCACTAAAAATAGCGGAGTGTAATATGCACTATCTTCTTCTTGATTACCAATAAAAGATTCATATACATTACTAATAAACTCAATAGGAATTATTGCAAAATCATATAATTTAAAAAATGATTTTTGACCATAACCTAAATCGTCTTCATTAAGGAGATTTATAATTGTTTCAAAACATCTGTCGGTTATACTTTGATATTCTTTGTCTTTTAACAAAAACATATCTCCATTGAACTTTTTTTCAAGATATTTGAAGAATTTTATAGCATTTTCTTTTATTGATAGAATAGAGCATAAATATTCATTAGTTAGGTAACCACTTTTATTACCATACCCAATTTTAACTTCCCTATCAATAAGATATCGAACGAAAATAATTTTTCCAATAAGAGCATTAGCAATTGAAGCTTCAAGTTTATGTTCATTTATTAATATTTCTCGGGTAACACGAATATTTTTCAATAATTTAAAGTCAACTCTGTTTTCGTATAGTAATTCAGATTGATATTTTTCCCATGTTCTCCCTGTTACAATTTCAAAATAATTGAAGTCATTTAAGCACTCTTCGTTTCCAATAAATTGCAGCTCGGATTTTTCTGTTAGATAAGTAAAGCCATTAAACACCTCAATTTTACTATCAAAAGCAAAGATTACAATGGGAGACTCATTAAAATTCCATAATGCTTTATGAATATCCTTTGTGTTTTTTGGGTTTTCATAAAATAGAATTAATGGCTTATTATCAAAAATGAAAAATGCATCAGGGTTAAGTCTATTCCCGATTAGTCTTACAATACGACTTGAAAATCGGCATTCTTTTTTCCATAAATCCTCTGACGTAATAAAGAGTCCATTTTCCTTATTAATACCCAGTTTGCCAATTATGTCAAGAATGTTTTTCATTTATAACTCTTGATTTTTTGTTTTTAGGTGACTTGGAGCAATTAATTCATGGATATCTACATTCAAAACCGCAGCAATATTGCCTAATGTTTGTAAGGTAGCTTGAACTTTATTCGTACACCATCTGAAAATAGTGGTTTCATCCTTTCCTATTTTTTCTGCTAACCATCTATTTGTTTTTTCCTGCTTTGCAAGTACTATTTTTATTCTATTCTTAATCGTGTGGCTCATATTATTTAGAGGATATTATCAAATAAAATAGCATTCATTACAAATGTATGAAAATCTTTTATTGAGCGAAAGGAATAAGCAACTTTTTTATTAACTGAAGAAATGGATAGAGGGGGGGCGGGTTAATAAATGTGTTGCTTGTGCGTTGGCATTAGCATGAAACACAACGTTTGCGTGTAAGATTAGGCACGATTTTCGTGCATCGTTCCAGTCCGCATACACACCAGGGTTGAAGCGGGGTAGTGGACTAAAATACAGCACCTTCACTCGCAATTAATTATATTTTGCTGTGTGCAATGTAGTATATGCAGGGCACACTTGGTTAAGTTGTTTTTACATTCGAAAAATACAAATTTTTTCAAAGAAAACAAATGTGCACGTGTGTTTGTATGTTCCGGGAGGTTAAAGTTTTCTACGGGTGAGGTAAGTGCCATTTCTTCTATTTTCAATAAAAGTACAGTTTTTTTCGGATACCGAAAAAAATGTGGAATTTTTATGTCTGTGTCTCAACCACAGCGTGGTTGTATGTCTGTAGAAAATCGTGCATCAGTATTATGTTATTTCACGATTTCGGAGGATGTCGTATGTTGTTGATGTATGAATCCTACAGATTCAGGTACACGATTTGTGTTTTTATTTCTACAGATATTCGACTCCTCCGGAGTCGTGTACATATCGGCAATGTGTTGGTTTATAGAAATGCATTCAATAATGTGCGTGGTGTTGGCGTTATACCAACTCCGTTTTTCTCAATCCGAGTTTTGGTTTGTTTAATTTTTCAATCGACTCTCTAACTTTTTCTCTTGTCTCTGATTGAAGAAAAGTAGGAATCAAGATATTCAGTTTAATTCCTAAAATCCGATGAATAATCACCAAATCTTTAAGTGTAAACTGAGATAAACCATTTATCAGTTCGCTCATGTACGATTTTGGATGTCCCAAGATTAATCCTAAATCTTGCTGAGTCATATCATACTCTTTAAGTTTTTTTCTAATTGAATCTTTGCGCTTATTGATAAAAATTTGCTCATAATTAATAATCTCTTCAGCTTTATCAGACTCTTCTACTTGTAAATCAGAGATTTTATCAAAATCAGACCATTCCCTGTCTTCGTATTCTTTTATTAAATCACGAAGTTTTGTACGCAATGGTTTTAAATCCGGATTTTCATCTATCATCAAACGTAATTTGCGCTCAAGCAGAGATGCTTTTTCCAAATCATACTCATTCTCCAATCTTTCTATTTTCTCAATTTCTCTTATGTCAAAAATGTCTTTCATAATTACTATTTTTTAAATCCAGTTATTATCTCTCAACCATTTTTTAATTACACTCCGATTGTTTTTAAAAGTCAGTTCATAATCATTATGACTCCCTGCCCAAACAATCGTTGCTTCTCCGTTTTCTTCAAACTCAATCATAATCAAAGTGCGATGAATATTGATGTTGAAGAAATAAAACTCTCCACCATAAACACAATCTGCATCAGGTCTTTTTTTCAGTCAAATCATGTGGCGTTTCCCAATTGCTATCCTCAATCTCAAAAATCAATTGTTGAACTGCTTTAACCAATTTTGAGTTTCCTTGATTTTTTCGAATCAATTTACCCAGAATGTGTTTATTAATAATTCTCAAATCATTTTTGTTTTAATCATTCTACGACAAAGATAATAAATAGTTCGGAAATAATCAGAACATATGGTTTTTTATTTACATATTACCAATCTTTGATAATGTATTAACGTGAGTTCGATATAATTTTTGAGTTCAGAACGCATAAAAATAGTAAGATTCGATTAAAAATAATGAGTATTATCGGGATAAATCGAATTATTTTTACAGAACTTCATTTTCGGGCGAAACAGCATCATCAAGGCAAGTTGCAAACAGCGTGGTTTGTTTCCGGTTTTGTCCTTGAATATACGTACACATAATTCGGTCTGTTTTGTATTGTTTGATGCTTAAAAATACAAAAAAAATCTGAATTTTTGGGTAAAAAAATGGGGGGGGGTTAGACAGTCTGACGGTGGCAATATGGCATGAAGCGGATTGCGAACGATTCACTATCAAACCGAGATGAAGTTGAAGCGGGGCAGAAACTTTCGAAAACCACTGAACCCCTTATTGGCTATACCGTGTGTGTGTGCCCTGCATATACTGCATTGCACACTTGGTTAAGTTGTTTTCAAATGGGAAAAATACAAATTTTTTCAAAGAAAACAAATTTGCCAGTGTGTTTTTTTTATGTTCTGGGAGGTTAAAGTCCTCTACGGGTGGGATTAGTGCCCTAACCGTTAGTAAGTCGCAAGGTGGTTAACCGTG
Organism: Bacteroidales bacterium; assembly: GCA_046482735.1. GTDB lineage: Bacteria > Bacteroidota > Bacteroidia > Bacteroidales > UBA1715 > JAQICB01. The sequence continues at coordinate 27,867 of JAWOEL010000083.1, forward strand.
AGGTTTGCACTAAAGGAAGCGAGACTACAAAATCCGGTGCTGACAGCTTGTCCCGATTATTTCGGGAAACAGAAACTGCATATGAGGTCCCGATTATCGTTTTTGTGCATATTTATAAATATGCTACAAAACGTATATCGGGATAGATGCAGCAGCTATTGGACGGAAGAACCAG
>JAWOEL010000093.1:0-31619 GCA_046482735.1 Bacteroidales bacterium
TAGTTACACTACCATGCTGAATATGATGAACAGTACCATCCAAATCTCGCATAGTAGTCATACGTAATGTTATATCTTCAACAAGTCCGCCCGTACCATCGAGCACCGCAATATCACCTACACGATATTGATTCTCCAAAATAATAAATAATCCGGAAATAATATCTTTTATAAGATATTGCCCTCCAAAACCCAGTGCCAAACCAACAATACCGGCACTTGCAATAAGAGGACCGACATCTACACCAAATTCTTTTACAACCATCATACCTATTACAATATAAAACGCTATTTTCAGAGTAGTTGTAAAAATACTTTTCAGGGTATCTTTTCGTTTTTTCTCCGAATCAGGATGAGCTTCTTTGTCGTGTATAACACCAAATTCTACTGTTTTTTTTATGATTGCAGATAAAATTTTAAACACGATAATACCACCTATAATAAGGAAAACTATACGTAATCCATTAGACAAAAACCAAGGAGTTAATTGATTTAAAACATCCATAAATTTCTCTTTCATAATTACATTTTTTTAAATTATATGTTATTGTACTGTGATATAACACAAATATACCAATAAATAAAACATCATGAAAATATAAATCTCACCCTCATCTCATATATTCATGTGATACTAAACATGATTACAAAAAAGAGGGTATCACAAAATGATACCCTCTTTTTTGTATTTTATAAAATTACATAATTGCAACCACAATTAATTATTTTTTTTCAATGCAATTAATGCTTGCTTTACAACATTTTCAGCCGTATATCCAAATTTTTCATCGAGTACCTGAAACGGAGCAGAATAGCCAAAACTATTCATTCCCCATACATGTGCATCAGTTCCTACTAAATTACGCATATTTACAGATAATCCAGCAGTAAAAGCCATAATAGGTTTATCTTTCGGAATCACAGATTTTTGATACTCCTCATCCTGTTCAAAGAACAACCCCTCAGACGGAGCAGAAACAATTTGCACAGTTATATTATGTTCTTTTTTGAGAATATCGGCACCATCCCATACAGTACTAACTTCAGAACCATTAGCTACAATAATAAGATCTGGATCTCCTTTTACTTCATTCACCACATATGCACCTTTCTCTGCCTGGAGTGCATCTGCATAACGAGTAGAACCAGTACATGCAGGAATACTCTTTATAACCTGTCGCGATAATATTAAAGCAGTAGGTCTATCGTTTATCTCCATGGCAATTTTCCAACATACAGTTGTTTCATCAGCATCTGCTGGACGAAGCACAATCATACTTCGTTTACCACTATGATTATACAAATGCTCCATTAAACGAATTTGAGCCTCTTGCTCTACCGGTTGATGTGTTGGTCCATCTTCACCAACACGAAAAGCATCATGCGACCAAATATATGTTATTGGCAATTCCATAAGTGCAGCCAATCGCACAGCAGGTTTCATAAATTCAGAGAAAACAAAAAATGTACCACAGGCAGCATGCACACCACCATGCAAGAGCATTCCGTTCATAATAGCACCCATACTAAGTTCCGACACGCCAGCTTCAAAAAACTGACCGGTAAAATCCCCTTTCATAAACGGAGTTGTTTGTTTAAGAAATCCATCAGTATTATCGCTATTAGATAAATCTGCCGAAGACACAACCATGTTTTCAATAGTATGTGCAAATTTTGCCAATACTGCTCGAGAAGCAGCTCGAGTAGCTATATCGGGCTTTTGTGTAATTTTACTAAAATCAATCTGTGGAAGTTTACCTGCATAAAAATCTTGCAACTTTTGAGCCATTTGAGGATTTTCCTGAGCCCACTGAGCCTGCATCTGTTTTTTATCACGAGCTTGTTGTATTTTATTCTCGCGTACAGTTTTCCAATATTGTGCAACATCATCAAACACCGCAAATGGATTAGTAATATCACCACCGAGATTGACAATTGATTTTTCAAACGAAGCACCCGCTTTGGATATCGGTTGCCCATGAGTAGAGGTTTTCTTTTCAAACGAAACCCCATCTTCATCAATAAGACCTTTTCCCATTATTGTTCGTCCAATAATCAAAAACGGTTTTTGCGATTCCTCATTTGCAAGATTTAAAGCATATCGTATCTGATCCTGATCATTTCCATCTATGGTTACGGTTTTCCACCCCCATGCTTCATATTTTTTTGCAGTATCTTCACTCGTTACCTGTTCTGTTCGTGAAGATAGTTGTATTTCATTTGAATCATAAAACATAACTAAATTATCCAAGCCCAAGTGACCGGCAATACGTCCGGCTCCCTGAGAAATTTCTTCCTGAATGCCACCATCAGATATAAAGGTGTATATTTTATGATGCATCCAACTGCCAAAACGTTCCGTTAAAAACTTTTCTGCAATAGCTGCACCAACAGCCATCGTATGCCCCTGCCCCAAAGGACCCGAGGTGTTTTCTATTCCGCGAGAAAAATCTTTTTCCGGATGACCAGCTGTTATACTCTTCCACTGTCTGAAAGATTGCAATTCTTCATTTGAAATAGTACCGGCCAAAGACAACACAGAATACAACATAGGCGACATATGCCCGGGGTCGAGAAAAAATCTATCTCTGTTTTCCCACTCAATATCTGTCGGGTCATACTGTAAAAATTCGGAATACAAAATATTAATAAAATCAATACCCCCCATTGCACCACCCGGGTGACCTGATTTAGCTTTTTCTACCATTGCCATCGCCAAAACTCGCATATTATCGGCAGAACGATCTACTATATTTTTCTGTGTCATGTTTTATTATAATTTTTATTTACTAATAACATTTACAAATAACCGCATTTTACAAAAACGAACCAATTATTTAATTATCTTTTTTATGCACATATTACTAAGAAAAAAGAATCCATACTAAAAAACGATTAAAAAAAATCTTTTTTTATGCAACATCATTAGTCGGTAATTATACATTTTTTTTACATATTACTGCATAATCACACATATTACATACATTTTTATTTGTTGTTTGAGTAAAAGGAATTTCCGGATTATACAATTCATCAATTAATTCAAACAAATAATGTTCAAATTCCTTATAATAAGAATCGACGAAAGATTCCATTGGTTGTTTCCCTATTCTAAGTAATGATTGCTCATCAGAATGAATTTTACGTATAAAATATAATAATATAGTCGTATCGGTTTGATATACATTTTTCACAATATAAGCATATATCATAGACTGCAAAATAGCATTATTGCTCATAATATTATCTTGAGAAAACAAGTCTTCAATAGATGGTGCCGTATTTTTCACCTGACCCGTTTTATAATCAATAACAACATATTTCCCACGAACATTATCCAGACGATCAATAGACCCACCAATATAGAGAGGATGAGTATGCGTTAATTGATGTTTCGCTTCATATTCGGTACCAACAATATAAAAAGGTGCACGTTCCAAATCATGTTTTAAAGTATTGTATATATATTTTTTTATAGTCGAAAACAACAGTGTATACACAGAATTTTGAGTATCCAGACTCACCTGAAACTCCTTCTCTATTGATTTACGAATACAGGAGTGCATATATTCAGTTTCATCGAGTATATACTCTATATGTTCGGATGTCAGCTGTGTATTGGTATATTTTTTATAAATATTCTCAATAGCATTATGAAAGATGTTGCCATACTGACGCTCGTCAGGCAATTCTGTAAGTTTATCAGGTGCAACAATTTTTCGAATATATCGAAAATAAAACCGAAGCGGACACGACACATACAGTGTTATAGCAGAAGGACTCAGCGGTCTTGAATCCTTTAACAGCAAAGAATTTAATACATCAAAAGCTTTCTCATCTTTGGGAAACGACAAGGGAATATCTTTTTGAGGTAATACTGAAAATGAATCTACATAATGCTTCACAGAACATTTTGGCAAATCCGTATTATACAATAATTGCAAGACATACCGACTCATTTCCCCCTTCCCTACACCATCAGTCTGAGCAGAATAAACTATAGTCACATCTGTAGCACGCTGCAATAACCGATAAAAATAATATGAATAAATTGCCGTCTGCTCCTTTACCGTAGGCATACCAAAACCAGTACGCAAACTATACGGTATAAAAGAAGACCCCACACTGGCTTTGGGAAAAACCTCTTCATTCATAGATAAAATAATAAGAGAAGAAAAATCCAAAGCACGTGTTTCCAACACTCCCATTATCTGCACCCCTTCCAATGGTTCTCCTTCTATTGGAACAGTAACCGATGCCAAAGACTTCGTTAATAATCGAGCAACAAACCGAATAGAAACAATTGGAATATTATACGTCTGTTTTAAAAATTTTATATGCTTTATTTCTTTATAAATTGCATAAAAAACCGACTGCTCTATCAAACTACAATTATCCGACTGAGCAGAAATTAACACAATTTCTTCCAAAAAATCAATAAATTCATCAGGGTCCTGGCAGTGTTTAAAATATGGGCCTACCGATACACCTTCAAACATTTTTTCAGAAACATAAACCGCATTTGTTTGAACTATGTGCCTTTTCACCTTCTGAAGAGCTTCCATAAAATCTGAATGCAATAAAGGACTTTCACATACCCGCAACACATCTTTATAATACCATGATGTGTTTTTTATATGCATATACATATCTAAAACAGCAACAAACAAAGTATATGCCTGCGTAGAACGCACCGGATATCCTAAAGAAACATTATATTTTGCAGTATCAGGAATTGACGTCAACAAAGGATTAATAAGCTGCTCATCAGCTAACACAACAGCAGCATCATTTTTTTGAGATGAAAGAGTCTGATTTTTTATCCAGTCACCACATATTTTTACCTGAGAAATCGTTTGAGGTACAGCACGTATAGTAATTGATTTCTCCGCATCAAACGAAGAAAAGTATGTCTCATCTAATTCATTCGGATAATCCCGTAAATAGTGTGAGATAAAATAACCCGCCTCATGATTATAAGCACTCTGCGTATATAAAACATCATAATCCCAATAAAAATAAGCCTGAGAACGATTTTTAAGAAAGGTACATAATTTTTTTTCACATTCATTCAAAGCATTGAAGCCCACAAAACAAAACGTACGCTCCGCAAAATTCCCCGTACGCATAATTTCCTCAATCACATCACGAGCTATCATTCCCTGATACGCATAATTTCGAGTCCGTAATTCTTCTTTAAACTCAGAATAAATAGCAGTCAACACATTCCATATAGCAACAAAATTCTTTTTAGCATCTGAATCTGACTCGACATTTATAACATCCCAAAAACGCGAAATATGTTCAATTTGTTCATCCGTTAAAAAAGAAAATGAACTCTCCACACTTTTAAGCGAAGATATATTTGAAAACAATAAATCAGCAGAAATTAAATAGGTATCAATATCATGAAAATCACGCAACAACATTTCACCCCACGAATAAAAAGAATCAAAATCTTCGGAACTCCCCGTATGTTTTTTATATACATCATATAATATATAAATAAGCACAATTTTTTCCGGAATATGTTTTGAAGAAACAGACGAAAACAAATCCTGAATAGTCGTAAACCGCGGTAAAAAAACAGGTTTAGAAATTAATGCACCTATATGATTTTTAAAAAAAGTAATAGCCCGTTTACTGGGAAACACAAGAGTCATGTTCGCAAAATCCTCCGAAGAAAAATTTGCATACATATGCTGAGCACATAATTCCAAAAATTTTTTTTTCATAAAAATATATTAGATTTCAAAAATCAAAGATAGTTAAAAAACGGTTAATATCTTTTTAATTATTATGCGAAAAAAAAAGCAAATAACATAGGTAAATAAAAATTTATTCGCAATTTTGTGATTTTAAAACAGAGTGGTAAATTAAAAATAATAATTCGATGAAAAAACACAATTTTTATGCAGGTCCATCACGATTAAGTGATTACACTTTAAAATTCACAGCAGAAGCAATAACAGATTTCGCAGGAACCGGGCTTTCGGTTATGGGAATATCGCACCGAAGTGCTGAATTTAAAGATGTAATGGACAGTTCCATAGAAATTGTGCGGGAATTATTACAAATACCTGAAGGATATTCTGTTTTATTTTTACAAGGCGGTGCCAGTTTGCAATTTTGTATGGCTCCATACAATTTATTAAATAAAAATGCATCATATGTAAACACAGGTATTTGGGCTCAAAAATCACAAAAAGAAGCCAAAATTTTTGGAGAAGTACATGAAATTGCGAGTTCACAAGACAAAAACTTCTCATACATACCCAAAGGATGGGAAAAAGAGGTACATCCGGAAACAAGTTATGTACACATTACAACAAACAACACAATAGTAGGAACACAATTCAAAACAGACCCATCAGTAAATGTTCCTTTAGTTGCAGATATGTCCTCTGATATTTTCAGTCGTACAATTGATATTTCAAAATACGGTTTAATATATGCCGGAGCACAAAAAAACATAGGCCCATCAGGAGTTACACTCGCAATAGTACGGGATGATTTATTAGGTAAAGTTGATCGACAAATCCCTCAAATGCTCGATTACCGCACACATATTGAAAAAGGCTCTATGTTCAACACACCACCAACAGTAGCTGTTTTTGCCTGTTTAAAAACACTCGAACGATACCGACAACTAGGTGGTGTAGAAGCTTTGCATGAACGGGCAAACATAAAAGCACAAATGTTATACAACGAAATAGACCGAAACAAAATGTTTGAAGGTACTGCGGAAATTGAAGATCGTTCAAATATGAATATAACATTTGTAATGTCGGAAAAATATAAAGAACTGGAATCAACATTTTTAGAATTTGTAACTGCCCGAAACATACTTGGTGTAAAAGGACACCGTTCCGTTGGTGGTTTTAGAGCTTCTTGCTATAATGCACAACGCGAAGAAAGTGTAAAAATTCTTGTAAAAGCAATGAATGATTTCGAAAAAAGATATAAATAATTCACTCATAAATTTTTGTATACATATGACACATGTACTTATTGCAACAACAAAACCATTTGCAACAGAAGCAAAAAAAAATATTGTAGATATTATTGAACAAGCAGGATTTACACCTCATATTCTTGAAAAATATTCCTCACAAGAAGATCTCAAACAAGCAATCGCAAATGTTGATGCCGTTATTATTCGAAGTGACGTTATTGACAAAGAGATTATTGAAGCAGCTCACAATTTAAAAATAATTGTGCGTGCCGGTGCAGGATACGATAATGTTGATATAGAAACTGCTCGCGAAAAAAATATTGTAGTAATGAATACTCCGGGACAAAATGCAAACGCTGTTGCCGAATTAGTATTTGGTCTTCTAATATTTTTTATACGAGGGCAATTTTCAGGAAAAGCCGGCTCCGAATTAAAAGGTAAAAATATTGGTATTCATGCATTTGGAAATATCGGAAAAATAGTTGCTACCATAGCAAAAGGTTTTGGAATGAATGTTTTTGCTTTTGATCCATATATAAGTCACGAAAAAATTGAAGAGTGTGGTGTTCGCTCACTCGAAACTGTAGAAGAGTTGTATAAAACATGCCAATATGTTTCATTACACATTCCGGCAACGCCAAAAACAAAAGAATCTATCAATTATTCTCTTCTGTCAAAAATGCCGAAAAATGCAATTCTTATAAACACTGCCCGCAAAGAGGTTATACATGAAGAAGATGTGCTTCGATTAATCCAAGAACGAACTGATTTTTCATATATTTCTGATATTGCACCAACGCTTAAAGCAAAATTTGAAGAATCATGCGAAGGAAGATTTTTCTTTACTCCGAAAAAACTGGGAGCACAAACGGCAGAAGCCAATACAAATGCAGGTTTAGCTGCTGCAAAACAAATTGTTGATTATATTATAAACGGAAATACAACTTTTCAAGTAAACAAATAAAATATTATGCCAACTCTTAAACCTTTTCGGGGATACAGACCTCAACAAAAACTAGCATCTCAAATAGCATCTCGTCCGTATGATGTACTCAATTCAGAAGAGGCTAAACAAGAAGCCGGCGACAATAATCTTTCTTTTTATCATGTGATAAAACCGGAAATTGATTTACCGGACGATGTAGATATTCATTCGCAACAGATATATGATAAAGCTCACGAGAATTTACAAAAACTCATTACTGAAAAAGTTATTTTTCAGGAAGATAAACCCTGCTACTATATTTATGGACAAACCATGAATGGGAAAACACAGTATGGTATTGTGGGCAGTGCAAGTGTTACTGATTATGAAAATAATATTATAAAAAAACACGAACTTACGCGTCCCGACAAAGAAGAAGACCGTATGAATCATGTGCGTAACACAAATTTCAATGCAGAACCGGTGTTTTTTGCATTTCAAAATAATCTGGAAATAGATATGATTATTCATGATGCAATTCTTGTAGACCCGGTATACAACTTCGTTTCTGAAGACGGGGTTGGTCATCATGTATGGGTTATTGATAATGATGCTAAAATTAACCGTATTGAACATCTTTTTTCACAAGAAATTGACTACTTATATGTTGCAGACGGTCATCACAGAACTGCGGCTGCGGCATTAGTTGGGGCAGAAAAAAGAAACAATAATCCTCAACATACCGGAAACGAAGAATACAATTACTTTTTGTCGGTAAATTTCCCGGCAAACCAATTAACAATTATCGACTATAATAGAGTTGTAAAAGATTTAAACGGCCTTTCGGTTCCTGAATTTATTACAAAATTAGAAAATGGATTTACGGTATCAAAAATTGGTGCTGAAATACATAAACCTACGGAACTTCACAATTTTGGTATGTATGTAGATGGTAATTGGTACTCGTTAACTGCAAAAGATAATACCTATGACGACAATGATCCGATTGGTGTTTTGGATGTAACTATTTTAACCAATCAAGTATTAGACCCCGTTCTAAACATTAAGGATCTTCGTCGGAGTAACCGAATTGATTTTGTTGGTGGTATTCGTGGTTTAGAAGAATTACAAAAACGTGTTGATTCGGGAGAAATGGCAGCAGCTTTTGCTCTGTTTCCTGTTTCTATGGAACAACTTATGGTAATTGCCGACAACGACTGTATAATGCCTCCAAAAACCACATGGTTCGAACCTAAATTACGCAGTGGCCTTATTTTACACAGTCTCGATTAGGCAAACCCTCAAAGGTGATAGTTAGTGAAATCATTGATTGATACAATAAATTTCTATTAAAAAAATATAATAACCAGACCAAACAAAAGCTGTCTTTTTTATGTTGACAGCTTTTGTTTTTATATTTTATGTTGAATAGTTATATTACTAAAAACAATTATTTTTTATATAACATATAAAATTATGATAGCACAAAACCTTTCAACAATACAACAAAAAATTCCAGCTAATGTTTTGTTAGTTGCAGTTTCTAAAACAAAACCAATTTCTGATATTCAAGAAGCATACAATACAGGAATACGTGATTTTGGAGAAAATAAAGTTCAAGAGCTAACAGAAAAACACGAACAATTACCACACGATATTGCTTGGCATTTTATTGGACATTTACAATCGAATAAAGTAAAATACATAGCTCCTTTTGTATCACTCATTCATGCTGTTGATAGTTATAAATTATTATCTAAAATAAACAAAGAAGCAGAAAAAAATAACCGAATTATACATTGTTTAATTCAATTTCATATAGCACAAGAAGATTCAAAATTTGGACTGCTATATGATAATGCACTAACAGTAATAAAAAAATATTTAGAAAGCGATATGAAACACGTAGTGATTTCCGGTGTTATGGGAATGGCTAGCTTTACTGACAATACATCTCAAATTCACAAAGAATTTTCACAATTACACTCATACTTTACTTCTATAAAACAAGATTTTTTCAGTACCGAAGAAACCTTTAAACATATTTCGATGGGAATGTCTCAGGATTTTCCAATAGCAATAGAAGAAGGAAGTACTATTGTACGAATAGGTAGTAAAATTTTTGGTGAGCGAAATTACACCTAAAATTTATACCTTTTATACATACTTTTTAGCATTTAAAACTGTTATATTGAATAGTTTTTTCATCTAAAATAATATTTATACATATTTATGAAATATATAACGACACTTTTATTGTGTTTCTTTTATTTAACACAGATTGCACAAGAAAAAAGTGCTCGTATAACGGGAAAAGTCCAATCACAAAACGGCACACCACTCGAATATGCTTCAGTAACCATAAAAAACGACCCAACAAAAGGAGTACTTACAGACAGTAAAGGGACCTACTCAATTACAGTTTCTGCTACAGATTCTGTAACACTTATTTTTTCGAGCACCGGATATTCTACTCATACCAAAACTATTGCTCTACACAAAAAACAAGCTATACAATATAACACAATTTTATATATACAAGCCGAAGCCATTCCTGATGTTCATATTACATATGACATAGAGCAAGAACAAAACATAAGTTATCTCTCAAATCATGACTTAGTGGGTGTATCAGGCATATCACTCACAGGTGTAGAGGGGAGCATAAAAACTCTTCCCGGTGTTTCATCACAATCGGAACTCAGTTCACAATATTCTGTCCGTGGAGGTAGTTACGACGAAAATTTAATCTATATAAATAACATACCTACCCATAAACCAATAATGGCAAGTTCGGATAAACAAGAAGGATTGAGCATAATAAACCCACATATGGTAGAAAACATAGAGTTTTCAAGTGGCGGATTTGGGGTTGAATATGGCGATAAATTATCGAGCGTTTTATCTGTTTCATACAAAGAGGTAACCGAACAAAAAATACAACTTGACGGCAGTTTAATGGATGCAAACCTCAGCTTTCAAGGCACACACGATTCTATTGATGCCTCATATCTGGTAGGAATGCGATACAAAAACACCTCACTAATACTCAACACGCTACAAGAAGATGGTGAATACAAACCGGTTTTTTACGATATACAAGCATTACTCAGCTATTCGCCCTCAGAAAAAACAAAATTCACATACTGGCTGTACGGAGCAAACAATACATTTCGTTTCATCCCGAAAAACAGAATTACCGATTTTGGAAATCAACAAAAAACATTTCGCATGAAAGTGTATTTTGAGGGAAACGAAAAATACCAATACCAAAATATTGGAAACGCTCTAAGCATAAAACGCACACCAACCCAATACACATTTCACACAACAAATTTAATTTATTACCAGGCTCGTGAATACGAAAAATACGATGTGCTCAGTCAATACAGACTCGATGAAATTCAAATGGGCGAAGAGGTAAAAGAAAACAAAGACAGCGTACAGGCTCTCGCTATCGGTTCTTACTTAGATCATGGGCGAAATAAATCTCAAACAAATACTGTTCAGATTACCCATGATGGCACTCATTTTTTTGATACATTTATTTTTTATTGGGGAGGAATGTTTGAACATAGCAGATATGATGCTCAATATAACGAATGGACATATATAGATTCTGCAAATTACTCACTCCCATATGCAGAAGATAACATTAATTTATCATCAGTAAAAAACAACAGTATCCCCTATCGCCAAAACCGCTTTATCGGATACTTAAAATGCAATAAACGATTTTCGTGGTACATGCACCGACAAAACAGACTACGAGTAAGTGCCGGTTTACGAACAATATATGATGACTATACTCAGGAAATAGCATACAATCCTCGTATTCGATTACTTTTAAAACCCGAATCAAAAAAAAATATTGGTATTTCTTTTTCCACGGGCTTATACACACAACCGCCACAATTCAAAGAACTTATAGGAACCTCGGGAACATTTTATCATCAAATTCAGTCACAACAAGCTATTCACTACGTATTTGGCTACTCAAGTACAGAAACAATTTGGGAAAGACCATTTAAACTAAACATAGATTTATATTACAAAGATCTATTACACTCTATCCCCTACACTATTAATAATGTAAACATCTTATATTATCCGCAATTAGAAGCAGAAGGATATATTACCGGAATTGATGCAAAATTAAACGGAGAATTTGTAAAAGGAGTAGAATCATGGATCAGTCTCTCAATAATGAAAGCCCGAGAACATTTAAAACATACTGACACATGGATACGCAAACCAAATGACCAACTATTTAACTTTAGTATGTTTTTTCAAGATTATCTACCCGGAAGCGATAATGTAAAAATGAACATGACATGTATACTGGGTTCGAATATACCAACATCGGCCCCCAACAACAAATACGAAGATTTTGATGCCTTTTCCTTGTCTTCATACTCACGTATAGATATTGGTTTTTTATATGTATTATTGAACAACACAAACAAAAACGCACACCATTTGTTTAAAAAAGTATGGATTGGTGCAGAAATCTTTAATCTTATGAATATTGGTAATAAAATTTCGTATTTTTGGATTGAAGATGTTAACAACAATACATATGGTGTGCCAAATTATCTAACATCAAGACGATTAAATCTTAAATTTTCTATTACAATATAAATGAATATAAGTTTCACATACCCATTTGCTTTGTTAGGAATAAGTTTTATTATTATTCCAATAATTATTCATTTATTCACGTTTCGAAAATATACCCCCATATATTTTCACAGCATTTTTTTACTAAAAGAGTCACAAAAAGAAGACACCAAATCACGTAAAAATTTAAAAGAACTACTTATTTTAGCATCACGCATACTTGCTATTTTATTTTTAGCACTTGCATTTGCCCAACCCTATATTCCTACATCAGACAGCCAAAACATGTCGCCCACAAGTCCTGTAAGCATCTATATAGACAATTCTTTTAGTGCCGAAAATGAAACAATAGAAGGAAACGTTCTCGAAGTAGCAAAATCAAAAGCATATCATATAATTGAAGCATACCCGCCTTCACATACATTTTATATTCTCAGCAACAATCCTGCCCCCGGAATGCATTTACCACTCAACAAATCGCATGCAATAGAAAAAATAACATCTCTCGAAACTGTTCCGTTTTCCGAAAAAATATCCAGTATATATCACCGAGCACAAACACTCACACCGGAACAATCACATACACTCTATCTTATTTCTGATTTTCAAAAGCATATTACAGATATACAAAACATGAATACAGACAGTTTATTGCATGTATCATTTATCCCCATTACACCCGAAAAAACAAACAACTTGTCTATTGACAGTGTATGGTTTGAATCACCATACAGACTCAGCAATCAAACAGAAAAAATACATGTTCGTATACTAAACACAGGTACCGAAACATACGCTCAACACCCGGTTGAATTATATATTTCAGACACCCTCCGGGCTGTTTCGAGTTTTTCAATTCCACCAGAATCAAGCATCACCACTACTCTTGAATACACACTTTCAAAAGAAGGAAATATATCCGGATATATTTCTCTAAACGATTATCCGGTTCTATACGATAATACATATTTCATTGCATATCACATCCAATCGACACACAAAGTTTTATCACTATACGACAATTCACCACACCCAAACATTTCACAACTTCTATCGTATGACTCACACATAAAACAATCAGAAATGAAAAGTTCCGAAATAAAATACGGCACTTTTTCATCATATGATGTCCTTATATTAGACAGGCTATACTCTATTCCATCAGGGCTGAACAAATATATTTCTCAACATGTTCATAGCGGCAAAACAGTAATCATAATTCCACCCGAAGAATGTGATATTGATTCATATAACACATTAATTTCAACTTTCACATTTCATTCTTTACAAGACAAAGACACAACACAACAGGCTATTGAAGATGTAGACTTTACACATATTCTTTTTCGAAACCTTTTCGAAAACACAACAGAAAATTCAATACAATATCCACAAATTTCATCATATTATCCTCTTTCTCCGGAAATACAAAATCCACTTATAGCATTACAAAACCGACAAACAGTTCTCACCAATATTTCACAATTACCAGGAGCCTGTTACCTCTTTACAATTCCCTTTTCAAAAAACAACTCACAATTTCTTACGCACCCATTATTTATGTCTTTATACAATATGATTCAACTCAGCAAAAACACCAATTCAATTCAAACATATATTGGAGAACCAATAATTATAGAAAACCCCGGAAACAAATCAGAACAACCATTACACATTACTAACAGTAAAAAAAATATAGATTTCATTCCACAAACACAACAACATAGTCAAGAAAACAACATATCTCTCCATTGTTTTAATGCTGTTACCGAATCGGGCATATATACAATAACACAAAACGACAGTACAATTCAACACACAGCTCTTAACTATACCAGAAATGAATCAAATATGAATTTTGTATCAGCACATGAACTTACCGAATTGGCACAATCTAATGATGTACAAAATTTCTCATTATATGCAGATGAAACATCAAATATTACTCATTCTATTCAAAACAAATCATCCGGCATAGAACTGTGGCGATACGCATTATTGCTTTCACTTTTATTTATCTGTACAGAAATAGCATTAATTCGCTATTGGCACATTTTATTCCCCCACAAAAGTAAATAAAATCAATATTATAGTTTATAAAAATTGAATGCATACAACAAAAATTAAAACTCAATCATAATACCTAATGTAGGTAACACTGTACCAGAAGTATTATCAATAGTTATCAAACTATATTCAGTCTCATTATTTTGTAATACGAAACTCCCATCAGGATTTTTTTCACGAATAACAATATCCTCTTGTTCTGATTGATAATTATACACATTTTGAATATCCACATATACCATAAAAGTCCACGTATCGAAAAACCACCTTCTGTCTACCCGAATATCTAACTGATGAAAAGACGAAAACCGTTTTTGATTATACTGAGAGTAATCCAACACAGGCCCTCCGCGAGTATTCCACACAGACCTGAGAGCAGAAGCCTCCATATCGTAAGGAGTATATGGCAAACCGCCAACAAACCGCCATTTTGCACCAACGATCCAGGTACTGCTTATTTTTTTGGACAATGTAGACGTAAACAAATGACGACTATCCCAAGTAGTAGGAAGTTTTTCACCCCCCTCAATATTGGAAAAACTCCGCACATAAGTATATGAGTTAGTTACCGTAAAACCAGACACATCTATCATACGATTCATTACCTCAAAACCATAGGCATGTCCCTGAGCTTCGGACAATACCTCTTCGTCTCCCAACACACCATAATCTGCACCTTTCGACGCAAGAGAAATAGAATCGTTTACCGAATACGGATATTGGTTATAATATTTACTAAATCCTTCAACAGTAAATTGAATATTTTTCTTTACACGATACTCAAAACCTGCTATATAATGATTTACCCCTATATATTCAAGATTATTATCCTTATTCACAAAATCACCAGCACCATTTTTATAGCCAAGGGTAGTATATGGCGGCAACTGATAATATCTTCCTGTATTGGCATTTACACTAAATTTATCAGAAAAAGCATACGACAAAGACAATCTTGGAGAAATTTGATCGAAAGGATTTGCCATAGAAGATGAGTAATCATTACCATCAACACGTAATCCGGCCGAAACAGAAAATCTATCATTAAAAAACCGTTTGCTAGCCTGAGCAAACATACCATATTTCACTAAATTATAATCAGTATTATAATCAATTTCATACCGTGTGTTTCCAATATTACGCAATTGATATGTTGTGTTTTCATAGGTAACCAACTCCGAAGAAACCCCACTCACAACACGAACCCCTCTATAACGGGTAACATATTCATATCGAAATTTGTTTTCCATTTCACGAGAAGAATAATCTAAAATACGACTTTTGGATTCATCATTTTCAGGATATTTATACGCACTATTATCGAGCATATTTCTACTTATTACAACACGATGATAGCCATTTTCTGTAAAGGTTCGGTAATTTGCCCCTATTGCATAACTCCACTGCTCATTTACAGGCAAATAACTTAAAATATACGACTGCGATGCATCAGGATTTTCAATATCCGTGTTCAAGGCAAAATCATCAAGAGCACCAATACTTACAATAGTTAACTCACTTTTATCATCAAACAAAGTTTTATGCTTAAATTGATAATCAGTAAACGTTGGCAAAAAAGGCAACCCAAGAGCACTAAACAAAAATTGTAAATACGATCGCCGAACCGAAAAAATATAAGTAGAATTTTCACCCGACGGACCATCAAGAGCTGCAGATACTTCAGAGGCCCCCACACTTCCGCGAAACTTCAGCTTATCCTGATTGCCGGATATTTGAGAAAAATCAAAAACACCACTCAAAGCATTGCCATAATTAGCAGGGAATGCACCGGAATAAAAATCAACCCCAGCTATAAAATCGGCATTAATAATACCAACAGGACCACCACTCGCACCTTGTGTAGCAAAATGATTAAGATTAGGAATTTCTATACCATCAAGATAAAACCGACTTTCCGAAGGACCACCCCCACGAATAATTATATCATTACGAAAAGCAGGCGTAGAACCAACACCGGGAAAAGATTGAATAACTTTTGATATATCACGATTACTGCCCGGATTTGCCTCAATTTCTTGTAAACCAATTTTACGAAGCGATACAGGACTTTCTGTTTTTTTAGCAAAAGGAGATGCTGTTACAACCACAGCATCGAGTTCTGTTACTTCTTTTTCCATTGCTATTTCCACATATGCATTGCGAGCATTCGTTACCTGTATATCGCGCGAAACAACTGTTTTATACCCTACAAAACTTACCGTAAGCGAATACATGCCGGGTTCAATACCGGTAATTACAAAATTTCCGTCATTATCGGTTAACCCGCCAACATTTTCATTATTCGTTAGTCCCACATACGCAAATGCTACAGGTTCATTCGAAATATCATCAAACACACGCCCTTTTATTACTCCGTTTTGAGCAAACATAGCAGAGAAAAAAAACACAAAAACAATCCCTAATACAATTTCTTTTTTCATATGTTTATTTTAATTAACTGTTATGTATCATACACTGTTCCTGATTTTTGTAAAAAAAACTCTCACTCCGGCACCATAGTACAATACTATTTTGAATAATTATTACAATATACTATGTATCACTATTCACTAATCATGGCTCAATCTATTTTCATTCTTTTTTGAAGGTTACATAAACCGATTCAAAAATATCTAAAGCAGTTGTAAGGCTACGTATGTCTGTATATAAGTAACCGTTTTCACCTGCATAATGCCCATGACCAATAGGATTTAAATACACAGTATCAAAAGTTGATTGCACATCTACAGTTGCAGCATATATAACCGAAGGTTGCCCCGAGGTTCTATATTCAAATGAATCAGGATACTTTGTATTTGTCCAATACGCATTATTATCCCAGGCTTGATTAACCTCAAGTAACACACGAAATTTTTGCAAATCATGTGTAAGATTTCTCTGCACCATCACACTGCCCTCCGGTGTTGCTGAAGTTACAGCATCAGGAATATTTTCAGAATCCACTTTATGCTTCCAATACGGCAAACTAGCCGGACGTACAGACTTTCCGGAATCAGCCGCCCAACGATACCCATCTATATAAGCATGAGCATAATTACCAGTTGCATAAGAGCGGGTTACAAATAAGGTTTGAAGAAAATCACCATTCATAGTTTCTATCCATATAGCATACGTAGGATGATTACATGCATCACCCGAGCGTACATGAACAGACACAACATCAGCTTTTTCTTCATGTAAAGAACCAATCGTTGTTATATACTCGTCATGCAACTGAGTTTTTTGCATACCACAAGACCCTATAAATCCGACTAATACAATTATAAAAATAATAATATATGTTGTTTTCATGCTTTATTTTTACAATTAGACTTATGTGTAATAAAATCATTACAAGATAGATTTTTTTTAGTAATTTTTGAAATAAATACTACTATATTATATAAAAATTAGTATTTTCGTTAAAAAAAACAGCCACAATAAATGAAAATTCTAGTTGTAGAAAATGACATAGTATCACGTGAATTATTTCGGGTAGTATTAGAAAAAGAAGGATACAACTGCCAGTTTGCCGAAGATGGCGTTGAAGGTCTTGAAATTTTTAATGAGTTTTTGCCCGACTTAGTTATTTCTGATATTCGTATGCCACGTATAGATGGCATTTCACTTCTAAAACGCATACGACAGGTAGAACGAAATGTTATCATAATAATGGTAACAGCACACGGAAACGAAGATGTTGCTCTGGAAGCTCTTGAATCAGGTGCTAATAATTACCTAAAAAAGCCAATTGATTTAACCAAATTTCGTACACAAATAGCTCAATATAAATCTATACTCGACAAGCGCATCCGCAAACTAGATGTATCAAATTTAATTCAAGCTCAAGAATTACAAATCAGCATAGATTCAGACATGGATTATATTCCAATTCTTGCTGAATTTTTAACACAAAAAATAAAACATGTTTTTTCGCCTAGTGAGCTTATAAACATTGAATTAGGAATTTCGGAATTGTTGCTAAATGCTATAGAACATGGTAATTACAATATTTCACCCGAAGAAAAAAAAGAGGCATTAATTAATAATACACTTACAAAATTATACATTGAACGAAAAGAGACAGCTATAAAAAACAATAAAAAAATTCACATAACATACTCTCAAAACAAAGAATATTGTGAATGGATTGTGAAAGATGAAGGAAAAGGTTTTGACTGGAGAAAAATTTCACACGCACACACCAACCCTATCTCCACCGGGCTTCAGGGACGTGGCGTTTTTATTTCTAAACTTCAGTTTGATGACGTACAGTTTTTAGGAAATGGTAATGTTGTTTCTGCAAAAAAATATATTTAAACTACTCGTATATGATAGAAATTATCCCCGCTATAGACATAATTGACGGCAAATGCGTTCGATTATCACAAGGCAATTATTCTCAAAAAAAAGTATATAACGAAGACCCGCTCGAAGTAGCTAAATCTTTTGAAGATAATGGTATTACACGACTTCATTTAGTAGATCTTGATGGTGCTAAAAGTCATACAATAATAAACCATAAAACTCTTGAAAAAATAGCATACAACACCAATTTAATAATTGATTTTGGTGGTGGACTCAAACAAGATTCGGATGTACAAACAGCTTTTAATTCCGGAGCACATATGATAACCGGCGGTAGCATTGCAGTAAAAAACCCGGAAATTTTCAAAAATTGGATACAAACCTATGGTGCCGAAAAAATTATTTTAGGTGCTGATGTTCATGGTGAACATATTGCCATAAGTGGATGGCTTGAATCTACAGATATTAACCTGTTTGATTTTCTGGAATCATACACACAACAGGGTATATCAAAAGTTATTTGCACAGACATAAGTAAAGACGGCATGCTGCAAGGTCCTAACATTGACTTATACGCACGTATAAAAAAAGAGGCATCAAATTTGTATTGCATTGCAAGCGGTGGTGTTGCCTCTATGAATGATATTATTGAATTAGACAAAGCCGGTATTGATGCTGTTATTACCGGAAAAGCAATATATGAAGGAGGGATATCACTCAAAGAAATTCACACATTTATTTTATAAAAAAACTTACATATATGCGTTCTCTCCTACTTCGATTATGTATTAGTTCATTACTAATAATAAGTATTTCTTGTGAAATGCTCATTCAAAACACAAACAATGACCTTTCGGGAGAATGGAAATGCACCGAAAGCCATGAAAAAGAAGGTGAACGCACCTACATCGTCGATATTTCTTATGAAAATCAAGACAGTTCGCGTATACGAATATATAATTTTATGAATCTTGACAGCACCTCTCTCTATAGCTCTACATACATACACGCATCTGTTTCCGGACATTCAATTACTATACCACGACAAGAAATAGATGACAGAACAGTGTGGGGAAACGGCACAATAAATTCCTCTTATTCATCAATCAAATTACTATTTAATGACGACTTATTCGGAGGTGACCCTTTTGACGTTTCTGCAACACTTACCAAATATTAAATTCAATATTATTATGTGCAATATCTGAATAATAGCACATAATACTATAATCAGTATATGGGTATAGGTTTACACACATGCTTTGATTTTTGTGCAACATGTGCACATTTTTTACACATAAACTGAGCATTTTTCACCTTTTTGGTAACTTTTTCTATATTGTGAGGCATATTCCTCATATGATTACATATTGTCTTTGCCATATTTCATTAGATTTTTATTGAAACATATATATTCTAATTAATAAGACGACACTAACACATATTATTTACACAACATAAAGTTATCATTATATTTAACATATTGACCAACATTATTTTGATTCTGTCTGAGTTGGTTTTTTATTTTTTCTGGTAAACAAATCGCGAAACGAATTAAACTCTTTTGAATAAAATAAACCAACCCCATTTTCATTTCCTTGTTTTTCATCAATAGGAGTATTTGTATTACTCCGCGAAAAAACTTTTAACCGTATATTTCCTTGTTCATTTAGTTTTATTTCTACCGAGAAATCGCCCGAGAAGTCTCCCTCATTATCAGAAGTTACTGTTTGAGAATTTTGTCCAAATTCAGTATAACCATTTAGATTTATTAACACCCTATCATTCAACATCTGAGTCGACAAAGCTAATTCAAATTCATTCGTAGAAAAATTATTATTCGGACGATAATTCAATCCTATATCAACATCATCATTTATTTGCGACAAATAATAATTCATTTGAGACGTTATAGCTTCAAAAGACGAACTCGCATCAACTGTAGGACCACTTGCCATATTTTGAGAACCAGTATTTACAAAATTATTAGCCAATAACAACGAAATAAATTGTAAGTTTTTTTGTTCCTGAGGCAAATTATCCACGACCCCCTGCACCCTGACATCAGCATCCGGAGTAAGTATAGTATAGTTAATATCAGGATTCATTAAATCATTTTTTAAATAAATACGACAAACCACCGGTATACGAGATTTATAACTACGCAAAGTTGTAGAATCAACAACATTTACCATAAGAGGTGTTGGTGATGTCTTTAACTTATAATCAGCCTCTACATCTATTTGTGCATGCAATGGATCGCCAGTCCATCTAATCGAGCCCCCCTGTTGAATAATAAATTTTTTATTTATAAGACTTTTCAGAGTAAACAAATAATCTCCTTCCTCAATAATATAATTGCCAAATAAAGATAAATCGCCCGAACGATTCAAAACAACCCGTAAATTAGAATTTCCACGCACTTTTATAATATCACCAACCTTTTTATCAAAAATAATTTGACACTGAGCATCAGGCGTTACTTCAATATTAAAATCTAATTCCACCCCGGATAATTCAGATTGTATATCTTCTGGTGCAGTATTTTCGAGAGTATCATTATTTTTAAAATACAAAAAATCATGTTCATCACTCAATTCAGAATACGAAAGCGGAATATTAATTTGAGTATTTTCAAGTGTTTTCCCAACCACCTGAATGCGAGTATTCTGTAAATCACCGGAAATATCAGCAAAACCATCAAAAAAAGCAGAACCATATACAAACTCATTATCATATTCCGTTGTTTTAAGAGCCTGTAGTTTTGACGTTTCTATTGTAATGCGATATGAAGGATTTTGTAATGACTGTAAATCAATAAACCCAGTCGTAGTAGCAGTATTTCCATGAATATCCGATAAATTAACATCAGAAAACACTAATTTTGAACCATCCGCACGGAAAACTCCTTTCAGATTATACTCAGACTGGGTTGCCACAACAGTAAAAAGACCACGTTTTATCTGCATTTCACCGGTAAACACGGGTTTCTGTAACGTTCCTACAACAGATAAATCTGCATCCAGAGTTCCAGACAAACCTTCTACTATAGATGCTGCTAACTCCTGAAAATCGGATAAAAAATATTTTTCAAATGTCAAATCAAAATCTATTTTTTGATTTTCAGGAACATACGCACCTTGTAAAGAAAAAATATCGGTTCGTCCTTTGGTAAAAGAAACCTCTAAATCAACCGCTTTTTGAACACTATTCCAATTACTGTACAAATGCATTTCCCCCTGACGATTATCATTAAAATAAAAATCAGGAGAGTTAATATCAGCAAAAAATAAGGGAGATTCATACAAGTTTTGCAAAACAGCTTCTCCATTAACTATACCTCGTATATTTATATTATCAGCAGGTATTAAATTATTGAGATTATCCACATTAAAATCTGAAAATGAAACAACCAACGAATCATTCGGATTGTCAGAAACAGTACCCGACAATCGTATTTGTTCATTATTTTTATCTGCACTAGCACGTTTCACAAACACACTTGAACTATCTACTATCACCGAATCCAATTCCAAAGTCCATACAGAATCTGCAACCACAACAGATTGGTGAGGTACAGAAAAACATATTTGTGGCAAAGTTGCATGGTCAGACTCCTTAAACGTTCCATTATGCTGCAAATCACCTTTATACAACAATGAATCTTCAAACATCCACGAAGTACGATGCGAAAACTGATTATCAAACACCGAAAAATGTGTAGAAATATCTGTTATAGAAGTTTGTTTCCACGGAAGTGTATACAAAACATTCATACTTAGCGAATCACGATTTCCATAGGAAGATAATGATACATGTTGAAGCGAAAACTCCCCAATATTAAAATGAGGAACCGAAGCCTCTAATACAAATAACGAATCTTTTTGACTATATACTGAATTTATATGCGTTTGCTGAGCAATTTGAATATCAGGATAAAACAAACTTAACAAAGAATCTAAACTCTTAACCTGAAGTGACATATTAAAATTTAACACAGCATCATCATGTCGCTTCTTCATTTTTTTCTTCGGTAAAGCGGGAATATGAGTGCGCATAAATTGATACATATACAAAGGCAACTCTGCATACAAGCCCGAACCATTGAGCGAAACATCTATTAAATCAGAATTGAGTGAAACATTACGAGCATCATCTATATTATCAACATCAATAGTAAAATAATCCGATGAATAACTACCCAACGAATTAGTAAATTCTGCCTCAGATATGTTTATTGTTCCTTTCAAATTATCAATACTCATACCTATAAAATCAACTTCGGTTTGAATAGAAAATCGTGCCAAAGAATCATCAGAGAAACCTAATTTATTTAAATTCACATATGGAACATCTGCAGTAAAATTAAATTCAGGAACATCGAGCGAATAATCAAACAAACCATAAAAAACAGCTTTCATATGTGCATCGTTTATTTCAAGATAACCATCAAAACGTTTTTCAGAGACTAAACCATCAATCACAATGTCTGTATATGTATACTTCTGAAACACAACATCAAGCACAGTTCCTTTTACAAATGCTCTATCAAAACCTTTGTCTGTAAAATATGCTTTTATGCGCACATTCAAATTAGTTTTACCGACATCCGAAAAATCGTCTCCTAATTTCGAAACATTAAAATTTTGAGTAGACACATATCCCGACAATACGAGTTCATTGTCATGATTTTGAGATTGCTTTATGGAAACATCGGACTCCAAAACACCAGCCGGTGTTGATATAGTACCATACGCAACCAAATCAGTGAAAAAACCGGTAATACTGCCTGAATATGAAAACGAAACAATATCACGCAAAATATCCGGCAATTCTATATATGTAGGTCGAGAAAACGGTGGTATACGAAAATGCTCCAGATCATACACATTTGTGATAAAATCATC
This sequence comes from Bacteroidales bacterium, assembly GCA_046482735.1. Classification (GTDB taxonomy): domain Bacteria; phylum Bacteroidota; class Bacteroidia; order Bacteroidales; family UBA1715; genus JAQICB01. The sequence goes on from JAWOEL010000093.1 coordinate 23,783, forward strand.
AGTTTTGAGATGCACAAAAGTATTCGAAATATCCGGTAAACCCATCATTTCAATATTTCCTCGAAATTCAGTGTTTTTTCCATATTGAATATGCATATTTTTACCTTTAAAATTCGATACAGTACCAGATACCGAACCAGACATAAGAAAAGAATACGGACTTAAATAGAGCGAAGGAGCAAAATAAGAAATATCCGAAAATTGAATTAATGATTGATTAAAATCAGCATAGACATGCACATTGGTTATAAATTCAGAAAAATCTGCTATGTCATCATATTGAAACCTCAACGTGTCCATATGAATATGAGATTCCGGAGTAAATACATGCACATCAGAACATGATATTTTTTGAGAATTCATCTCAAAATTAGTAGATAAAGAATGTAAAACAAAACCCGATTTTTCAGTACCGGAAGCACCTTGTATTAATGCAGACAAACTATCGCCACTAAAATTTATATTACTTACAGCAATTTGCAAATCAGAAATCTGTAAATCAGAAAAATTAACACCAAATTCCTGCGATTCATATAATTGATTATTGAAAAATGAAAAATCAGATTTCTGCACAGTACAGGAATTTACCACAATATCATATTCAAAACTTTGAGTAGTATCTAAAGAAAAAATATTTTGTATGTTTAAAATTCCTGTAGAATCTTTTACTAAAGCTATTGAAGTATTCACAATATCGACTGACTGAATCACTATTTGTTTATTGTGCAAATCGACAGATTCTAAAGTACATCCTACTTCACCACCATTTAATATTTGTTTATTGTGCGAATCAATCAATTTTACATCCTTTAGCACAACAGTTTTCCACAAATCAAATTCAATACGAGAAAGAGAAACCTCTCCATTTATAGAACCACTAACTTTATACGCAACATATTGTGCTAGATGATTTTGCACATATGGAACATGCAATAAAAAATAAACAAACATGATGAGAACAATACATGAAGCAACAACATACAAACATAATTGTCCTATTTTTACAATAATTTTCAAAGCTCGTTCTCTATAAATCAGATTAAAAACTAATTTTGCAAATATAAGTATATAAATTTATAACACATTACACAAATGAATATTACATTATTGGCAATAGAATCTTCCTGCGATGACACATCAGCAGCAATTATACAAAATGGTATTATTCTATCCAATACTATTGCAAATCAAACTGTACATAAGGAATATGGCGGAGTTGTGCCGGAATTGGCATCACGTTCGCACCAACAAAATATAGTTCCCGTAGTAGATAAAGCAATAAAAGATGCCGGTATCTCAAAACAAGAAATACATGCAATTGCTTACACACGTGGTCCCGGACTTCTGGGATCGTTATTGGTAGGAGCATCATTTGCGAAAGGCTTTGCCTTGGCACACAAATGCAACATGGTAGAAGTAAACCACTTACACGCACATGTTTTGGCAAATTTTATTCAAACTCCCACAAACACTCCACCACTTCCTGAATTCCCGTTTCTCTGTCTTTTGGTTTCAGGAGGACATACTCAAATAATTGTTGCCCGTGATTTTACTGATATGGAAATAATTGGAACGACTATTGATGATGCAGCAGGTGAAGCTTTTGATAAATGTGCAAAAATACTTGGTCTGCCATACCCCGGAGGTCCTCATATAGATGCTCATGCTAAAAAAGGAAATAATACCGCATTTTTATTTAACAAACCAAAAATCAATGGTTTAGATTATAGTTTTAGCGGACTCAAGACCTCTGTTCTCTATTTTTTACGTGAACAAACTAAACACAATCCACATTTTATTGATGAACATATCACTGATATATGTGCATCATTACAAACAACAATTATCGATATTCTTCTGGATAAGTTACACAAAGCTGTTGCACAAACAGGTATTTCCGAAATAGTAATTGGTGGCGGAGTTGCCGCAAATTCGGAATTACGAAACAGAATTAGCGAAGAAGGAACTACACACAACTGGAAAACACATATTCCTGAACGCACATACACAACAGATAATGCAGCCATGATAGCTGTTGCTGGATATTATAAATATTTGAATAATGAATTTGCAGACCAGTCGGTAACTCCGAAAGCACGATATGCTCTTTCTGATTATTTCACACAAAAAAGTTAACTATGCACTACAATTTTGATTCTATAATTGACCGTACAAACACCAATTCTTTAAAATACGATTTACGTAAACAATTGTTCGGAACCCATGATGTTCTACCTTTCTGGGTTGCCGACATGGACTTTAAAGTTGCCGACGAAATTCTGGAAGACATGCAGAAAGCACTTAATCATGGTATTTTTGGATACACATACCTTCCCGACTCTGCATATGCATCTATCATTTCGTGGGTTCAGCACAAACATAACTGGCACATACAAAAAGGAAACATTCACTTTTTCAACGGTGTAGTTCCGTCTATAAATCTTCTTATTCAAGAATTCACAAACAAAGGAGATGAAATAATAGTACAACCACCTGTATATCATCCATTTTTTTTATCCATAAAAAATAATAATCGAACAGTTATTTGGAATGAATTAATCAAAACAGAACGTGGTGATTATTGTATGGATTTTGACAATCTAATATCTCAAATTACACCACGAACAAAAATGCTTTTATTGTGTAATCCTCACAATCCTGTAGGCACATCATGGTCGCGTAATGAGTTAGAAAAATTACATAACATATGCCGCGAACATGATATTTTAGTAATTTCTGATGAAATACACTCAGACATATTATTTAACCATACCCACACACCATGGGCAACACTTTCTGAACATGCAGCACAAAATTCAATTACTCTCATGTCTCCCAGCAAAACATTTAATATAGCCGGATTACATGTGTCTGTTATTATTACTCAAAACACGAATTTTTATTCACGGATACAAACATTCATACAAAACATTCACATATCCATGTTCAGCTCACTTAGCATTATTGGATTTGAATCTGCCTATACCAAAGGCGATGCATGGTTGCAAGAACTTTTGAATTATTTGCAAACAAACATACGTTGTATTCATGAATATTTAGACGACACCCTTATACAAACGAACACTCCTGAATCGACATATCTGGCATGGTTAGATTGTTCCGATTTACAACTTTCGGAAACAAAACTTCACGAAACATTTATTAAAGCCGGAGTAGGATTAAGTAACGGAAACATGTTTGGAAAAGGAGGAGAAAATCATATGCGGCTGAATTTCGCTTGTCCACGACACATACTAGAACAAGGCTTAGAAAAAATACGAATCATTGCAAAAAAATAATCACATTCGAACCTCAGGATGTTTTTGTAAAAATTCGTCAAGTTTAGTAGAGATATACGAAATAATAAGCATTTGATTTGATGAATATATAAAATCATCTGAAAAATCACAAAACACTATAAATGTATCAATATATTTTTCGGGCAAATGAGTAATATCTTTAACTAATTTACGAGAAATTTTGTTGTTAATAACAACTATTTTATGGGCTTCGCTCATTCGTTCTATAGCACGCAACCTGTTTCGTGCGTGTCTGTTTGTCATATTATACAAAGCTGTAATAGCACCACCCACACTATAAGAAAGCTGCCCCGGAACGTACTCTTTAACAGGAATATATTTTTCATACTGCACCTCTAACCTAAGAGTATCTTTCTCCATAGGCATAGCCATAATTTTTTGTTGCAATTCTTTAAACGGCATCTTCGGATATTTCGTAACCTTACCCAAGGTATAGACTTTAGGCGATAAAACAACAGGATAATATACAGAGGTGTCTACTATAATCTTTTCCCAATAAAAACCAATAGACGAAAACAACACAGTATCACCAATATGAGCATATATCTCAAATTGACCCAAAGAATCAGACAATACAAGATAGTTTTGACTCACATTATCTATATATACATCGGATATATGAGTATGCGATTTTGCACTCGTTATGCTACCTGAAATTATGTGTTGAGCATACAAACACGTATTCACAAAAACAAAACAAAACAAAATACATATTCGCAACATTATATTATTTTTATTTCAAATATAAAAAAAGGCTGCTCTTTATTATTTACAGAACAACCTTTTAATAAAATGAAAAATAAATTTCTCTTCTTTATTTACTCATCAGGAGTAGCTAAACTTTGAAAACGAGCATATAAATCTTCATCACTTTGCACAGCCATTAATATCTCCTGATAACGATCTAACGATAAGCCCGAAGCCTCAATACCTTTTTGCATTTCTTGTTGAGATTCAGATTGAATCCCTTCTACTTCTTTCACAATTGTATTATACTTAACTTGCTTCTCCTCCTCTACTTCATCTTCTTTAGATTGCTGAACTTTTTGTTGAATTTGATTAAACTCTTCTACAGTTAATCCATTTTCTTCAACTATACTCATCATTTTTTCTTGAGATTTTTGATTTACTTTCTGAACACTTTCCAAAGCACCAACAAATAATTCTAACTCTGCATCAGTCACTTCAATTTCAGCTTTTTGTTCTTGCTGAGCTGGCATTTGCTGTTGAGGAGGACTTTGTTGTTGAGGAGGACTTTGTTGTGCAAATGCTATTAGATTAACTAATGCCAACGAAATAAATACTGTAATTTTTCTCATAAAAATAAAAATTTTAAATTAATAAATGTTTTATACTTATGTTAACGATATATATATACATTATTGCCCGATACAGAAAAAAATTATGAAAACATTACCGCAATTTTTTGCAATAATTGAATCACATGCTCCACCTCTTGTTTTGTATTATATAACCCAAAAGACAAACGAGCTGTTCCGGTAATATTATAAAATTGCATAACAGGCTCTGTACAATGCGTTCCGGTACGTATTGCAACACCTTGTTTATCCAGAATCATTGCAACATCAGAGGGGTGTGCTCCATCAACTAAAAAAGAAATAGCACCTGCTTTATTTTTAGAAGAACCAATAATCTTAATATTTGGCACATTCTCAATACTCTGAAGAGCAAATTGCATTAATTCATGCTCATGCTGTGCTACATTTTGCACACCAATATCATCAATATAAGATAACGCAACAGACAATGCATGAGCACCAACATAATTAGTTGTACCTGCTTCAAATTTAAAGGGCAAGGTATTATAGGTTGTTTTTTCGAGCGTAACTGTTTTAATCATATCGCCACCACTTTGATACGGAGGCATTTTTTCGAGCCACTTTTCTTTTGCCCATAACACCCCTATACCATTTGGTGCATATACTTTATGTCCGGAAAATACAAAAAAATCACAATCTAAATATGACACATCTACCGGGGTATGCTGAATCGACTGAGAACCATCTATTAATACCGGAATATCACCTGCATGTGCAATATCAATAATCTCTTTTACCGGATTTATAGTTCCTAAACTATTAGAAACATGGACAACCGCCACCAACTTGGTCTTATGATTAAGACCTTTTTTATACTCCGCCATATCCAATTCACCATTTTTACAAAAAGGAATAATGCGTAAATGTGCACCTTTTTTTTCGCATAAAATTTGCCACGGCACAATATTGGAATGATGCTCCATTGCAGAAATCACAATTTCATCTCCTTCTTTTATAGCAATTTCTCCAAAAGAATACGCCACCAAATTTATAGACTCTGTTGCACCTTTTGTGAAAATAATCTCTTCTTTTTTCGGAGCATGAATAAACTTTTGCACAACCTCCCGGGCATGTTCATACAGTTCAGTAGACTTCTGACTCAAGGAGTGAATCCCACGATGAATATTACTATTTGTACTAGTGTAAGCATCTACTATAGCATCTATTACACATTGAGGTTTTTGCGTTGTCGCAGCCGAATCAAAATAAATATAATTATGATTATGTATTTTCTGAAACAGAATTGGAAAATCGTTTCGTATTTTTTCTATTTGATACATATTTTTTTTTACAAATATAACAAAACAACTATGTTTATAGTATTTCTTTATCGTTTAAAAACATACTTAAAACAATAACAATTTCGTATATTTGCAAATAATTACTTATTATTCTATTATGCGTACAAAACACAAGAACAGAAAAAAGGTATATATCTATTCCATATTAGTTATAAGTACTCTGGTAGCTTTATCAGCATGGAAAGCGTACAATATAATATACAAACCCAATATATCAATCACAGAAGAGTCTTATGATTTTATTATCCCCAATGAAGCATCTGTTGAATCCATCAGCAAAAAACTGGAACGCGAAATTTCAGTTCGAAATATATCAGAATTTAAACTCCTTGCTCAAGCACTTAATTTAAAAGATCATATTTATCCGGGTTTATACAGTCTAGAAAATAATATGAATAATAAAGAGCTAGTACAATTATTCAGATCGGGCAAACAAAAAACAATACAGATACACATACCATTCAGCAGATATGCCAGAGACATTATGCAACATATTGCCCCAGATATCAGGGCTAGTCAAGAAAATCTAATGAAATTACTGGTAGATAACACCTATATCGATTCTTTAGGCTTCAATAGATACACAATTATATGCATGTTTTTACAAGACACATATTTTTTTCATTGGAATACTTCAGCAAAAGATTTTTTTGAACGCATGCATAGAGAATATCATAAGTTCTGGAATAAAACACGACTTCAACAAGCACAAGAAATTGGATTAACACCAACTGAAATTATGACTCTGGCATCTATCGTTGACCAAGAAACGATTAAAAATGTAGAAAAATCACGCATTGCAGGGGTATACATAAATCGTTTACGAAAAAATATACCTTTACAAGCAGATCCTACTGTAAAATATGCTGTAGGTGATTTTGAACTTAAAAGAGTTCGGGGCGATTGACCACGGCAGCTGCTCGGAGATCCGCAACATGGCGCGGGTTGAGGCTCGCACATACGAGGACGAGATCAGCTTCTAACCACCTTGCCGCCCGGCGCTACTGTCGGGCGGCTCACTACCCACCATCTCAAATCAAGGAGTAATACAAGATGGCCAATTACAACTACACCAACGCGAACGACGTGCCTGTCCGGATGACATTCACGGCTACGGAGCTCAGGCGGATGTGCGAGATTCTGCATCGCGAGGTCGAGAACAAGGGTCCAGACCGGCACTTCGCACGCGACCTGCACGCCACCTTGACCGAGGCACTGACCGAGGCAGGGCGGGCCATGGAAGTTGAGTCGCGTTGGGTCGCCAACCATGTCATCCAGCATCTGGCTGATGGTATGAACGACGCTCAGGACAAGGCTGACAAAGTTATCGCAGCTGAGTAATATCAACCGGGGCGGCGGCAACGTCGCCCCACTATTCACAAGGAGACACACAATGAAAATCCAACCAATGGGACTGTTTAACACACCCGAAGACTGGCAGATGATCGAGGACTGGATCATGGCGCACTCGCCGGAAGATCGAATCCACCTCTGGACCGCAGCCGGCATGGCGTGGAACCTCGCAGCAGAACTTACCAAGGAGACAGAAAATGCCTAACCCATTCGCAAAATCCCGCAAGACCGACAACCCATACGCCATCTACATTTGCGGCGACTTCACTTGGCACATACTCAAGACGTATAAGATGCCAAAGTCGGAGGCCAAAGACCCATACGCTCGGTGGTTCGTGGCCGCCAAGTCGGACGCCACGTTCGGAAGCTTCGAGCTTGGCGACACATACAAAAACGAGGTGACGAGCTACGGTCGACTGGTCCCCGCCACGCCCGAGTGGATCGAAGAGTATCGGCCCGGCCCGGGATATAAGGACTTACCCACCCCGTCCGAGTATCTGGCCGACGCATAACCCCACCGCCC
>JAWOEL010000091.1:0-6877 GCA_046482735.1 Bacteroidales bacterium
ATAATTCCTTCAACCGCCTGGTCGATGGATGCGTCTTCAAACACAATATTTGCACCTTTTCCACCCAGTTCCAGGGTATATTTTTTGTCGGTACCGGCTAATGCTTTTTGAATAATTTTGCCGACATTTGTGGAACCGGTGAAGGCAATTTTATCGATTCCGGGGTGGTTTACAATGGCTGAACCGGTTTGCCCCGCCCCGGTAACAATATTCACAACACCATCAGGCTACTCCCTCAGACAAAGAGCCCTGATTTTGTGCTAAAAATGAACCCGCTATTTGACCTACAGAGAATGAGAGTTCGCCTTGCGATTTTACATATGTTTGTCCCGAAGAAACAAGAGCCTCCTGAGCTGTTCCACCAAAAAAGAACAGCAAGCCGATAATTACATATACATATCTGTTTTTATTCATATCACTACTTGTTACATTGTTTGCGAATCATATTTTTTCCATGCCGGTTCTTGCATCGGGCAGGGCACGACCTTCATGTTTTTCTTTGAACGTTTGGAGCGGTCGCTTTTCCAGTTTATTGTTACCGTAATTTCATGAGAACCTGCCGAATCTGAAATTAATTTTGAAATAGTAAAATCGTAACTATATAAAAAGGTTAAATTATGTTTTCTAAATCCAACCATAAAAATACAGGCATCATTATTTTTATAATCTTCGTAGGTTTTCAAAAAAGGAATACCACGATACCATAAACCGAAAATATATTGTTGTCTGGTATAGTAGGTTCCTAAAAAAGCCTGATTAAAGTTATCTTGCTGATTAAAATGAGCCATAACATAGAGTAATTCACTAACTCGTTTTTTTCCTATACGCGTATTTATATGAAATTTTGAACCAATATAGAAAGCTTTTCGTATTGGGATTTGAACCTTACGAGCTGTAAGAGAGTGGTTTGGTTGAGCAATATGATCGAGAGTAAATCCAAACCAATGATTTTTATAAATTCCCATAAGAGAGCCGGAAAAGTCTATATACGTAATAGATTCTTCAAGTTGCGGTTCAATTGTATAATCTTTAATCTCTTCAATCGAAATTTGGTCACCAAATGTAAGTTCAGAATAATCAATTTTTCGCTGAGCATATGTAAATTGAATGCCGGGTCTGATACTAAAATTTTTGCCTGCATTTATTGAGTACGAATATTGTAATAAAGCAGCATGTGTGGTCAGTTTACCATCACCTGCGTGGTCGCGAAACAACATAAGTCCTCCGCCGCTATTTGTGCCGTAAAAGTAGTGATCGATAGATGCTGAATACGAAATATATTCTTTTGCAACAGCTGTCCATTGATCGCGAGCATTGAGCGTAACGCGGGAACCTCCCGTGGCACCCGCAAAAGAGGGGCCTAAATATAATGGGTTTGCATACAAATGAGAGAATTGCGGGTCTTGAGCATACATTTGAATGCTTAATATAAAACAAGATACTATGGTCAGAATACGCATCATCGTAATAACGTTACATTACCTTTTAAATTTATTTTTTTGCCGCCCCAACAAGAAGCTTGAGCTCGCCATATATAGACATCCGATTTAGATAATTTGCCTTTATAAAAACCATTCCACCCACGTTCGAGTTCATGACTTTCAAAAACCATTTCGCCCCAGCGATTAAAAATTTGTAATTTATAATCAATAATGTTTTGAGAAACAGGATGGAAAATATTATTTGTTAATTCAGGTTCTTCCGGGTTGTAATATCCGTCAGATTCAACATCAACCGGGGTAAACACATTTGGGAATAGTAATTTGCATTTTAATAAAACTTGTACTGCATCTTCTATCATTAACGAGTCGTAACATCCTTCGCGACTTGTTACGGCTAATGCCACATCATACAAACCCTCTTCAAAATATTCATGAGAAGCCTGAAATTCATCAGAAGATGTGCCGTCGCCAAAATACCATGTGTAATCATATCCATTAATTGATTTGTTGTATGTCGATATTACTGCATTTGGTAAATACGCAATTTCCGGAGCTACTTCAAATTCAGCTACCGGATTTTCATAAACAGAAACGGTGTGAGTACGCGATACATCCTGTACCTCATCGTTGCCGGCTGTTAATTCAACAATGTATGTTCCCGGTTCGGTATAGGTATAGGTTGGATTTTCTTCACTTGAATGGGAACTACCATCACCAAAATCCCATGAATACCATTCGGCATTTCTCGATTTATTAGTAAATGATACGGTTAATGGAACACATCCTGAAAATGTAGAATCATAATCTGCATACACCTGAGCTCCGCCAATAACGATAAAATGACTGCTGGTGTCTTCACAATACGGACTATATGCTTTTAAAATAACTTTATATTCTCCGGGAGAATTATATGTATGAACTGCCGGCTGCTCTTCGTCAGATTTTGCTCCGTCACCAAAAGACCAAAGATAACGCCATTCACCTTCAGTTAAATTCTCAACACCGATTGTAGATTCGGGCATTCTCAGATACGATGCAGATGTCATGAAATTTGGTTTTGGAGACGGATACACAATAATATCTTGTGTAGTTGACGAATGACAACCGACAGTAGAAGTTGTTGTCAATGTAACGGTAAATTCTTTAATATCTGTACTATCATTTATGAATGTTGTTGTTGGATTTTCAACCGATGACATTTTCTGATTTCCAAAATCCCACATATACGATGAACTATTTTCCGAGAGATTTTCAAAAGAAACGGTAAACGGACTACATCCACTGTTATCTGAATCAAATTGAGCTTCGACTTCCGGAAAAACCGCTATTGGTTGTAAACTCGTATCAATACAGTTAAATTCATTAATTGCTGATAATTTTAACATATGATTTGTAATCGTGTCACTTGTATTTGAAAACCTGAACGGTTCAGGATGTTCTCCCTGATTATAAAGATCTTCATCGACATACCACAGGTATTTTGTTGCACCTTCGGTCTGATTTTCTATATGTGTTTCAAAAGGTGAACATTCGGTAATTATATCAGCATCAAAATTTGCAAATGGTTTCGGATGCACCGGAATTTGCACATGTTCTGAAGTATCTATACAATTATACGGTGACTTTGCAACAAGAAAAACCGTATGATTAATAGTTTCCTGAGTATTATTCAAATACACATGTTTTGTGTTAAAATTTGAAGAATAATTGCCATCACCAAAATGCCATGAATATGAATATGCACCAATGGTTTGATTATTAAAAAAAACTTCGAGTGGTGTACAATTACCTTCGTAATCCGGAGTAAAGTGTGCCTGAATTTCGGGAAATACAGATAAGGAATTATCAGCAACATGTTCACAACCGTTTTCACTCACAGCCGTTACCGTAATACTGTGAGAAGCCTCCATTGCAGAAGTATTTGAATATGTTTTGTCAAACTGCATGTCCGAAATTTCCCGCACATCACCATCTCCAAAATCCCAAGTATAGGAAACAGCATCTTCAGTAGTGTTTTCAAAATGAATAGTGACAGGAGAACAACCAATATTCGTATCCATAGAAAACGATGCTTTCGGACTGGTAAATACCGTTACTTCCTGATTCATTGTTTGTACACAGCCATTGTTTGATGTAATAGTCAGTTCAACAGGATATGTTTTATCTTCTATGGTTTGATTAACAAACGTATGTGTTAAATTATCCGATCCATTTATACGTACACCATCACCTAAATCCCACATATATTTCATACCACCTGCAGGAGCATTGAATGTTACCTGCAAAGGATCGCAACCTTGATTTGTATCAGGAATAATTTCTCCATGTGGTTGCGGATAAATAGTAATAATTTGTACTACCGAATCTACACAGCCGTATTCCGATTCTACAATTAACTGAATTGGTTCATATACAGTCGTATTTGTTTCGTTAATAAAGGTATAATTGAGATGTTCATCATGTGCTATTTCGCCGTCAGGTAACAACCAGGTATATTCCTGTCCATTAACTGAGGTGTTCGTAAATTCAACTGTTTCGCCGTTACAAATTTCCGTATCGGAAGCAGTAAAGCTGGCTTGTGTTTGCGGACTAACCATAATTGTAAATTCGGTTGAATCAACACAGCCAAATACAGACGATGCGGAATATTTTCCGGTATATTCTTGCGGCACAAATAAATCATTGAAATACACATGTGCCGGTGCTTCATCATACGAAGTTTTACCATCACCAAAACTCCAGGTATGTTTGTCGACTCCTATTGAATTATTGGTAAAATCGACCCGTAAAGGACTACAACCTGTTAGCTCAGTACTTTCGATCGACACATCAAGTGTAGGATATACGACAATATTTTCATATGCAACATCAACACAGCCATTGGAACTTTCAGCTGTTAATTGTAAATCAAATTGTTTTTCATCGTCACTCGCATTCTCATATATATGACTCAGGGTAGGATTTGCAGAATACGACACATCACCATCTCCAAAATTCCAATAATATGTTTCTGCATTAAATGTATTGTTTGTAATACTCAACTCCATAGGAGCACATAAGGTTGTAGAAGATGTTGAGAAATCCGCAATCGGACTGGCATAAACCGTCAATTGTTCTTCGGCTGTAGCTTCACAGCCTTCTTTTGTGCGAACTAAAACAGAAGCTGTATACTCTTTATCAACAACATCCTGATTTATATATGTATGACGTATACTTGAACTTGCATACGTGGTTTCGCCATCGCCAAAATCCCAAAAATAAGACTGTGCCCCCGATTCTGTCGTAAGTGTAATTTCTGCCGGACTACACGAAGCAGACTTATCAAGAGTAACAGATATTTCAGGAATCGGATATACCGTAATTAATCGTTCGAGCGTATCAGTACACCCGTCAATTGAGGTTACAATAAGCTTAACGGTATATAAGGCTGCATTTTCCTGTGTATTAACATAGGTGTGCGTTGGATTTTCCGCAACAGAAGTTGAACCGTCACCAAAATCCCATAAATAGTCATACCCATTTATTGAATTATTTTGAAAAGAAATCTCATCTTCACTACACACTGTGGTGTGAGAAGGCGTAAAATCTGCCTGTGTTAACGGTTTTACCGTCACACTTTTCCGAACAGTATCGGAACAACCATATGTTGACACTGCCACATATTCTATTTCGAAATCTGTAGGCGTAAAATTAGTATGAGAATATACATGATTAGGATGTGCTTGAGTCGAAAACATATTGTCGCCAAAATCCCAATAATGACCATGAGCTCCGACAGATTGATTGGTAAAAGAAACCAGTAACGGACTACACCCCGAAACAGGGTTTGGAGTAAAATCAGCATGAATATTCGGATACACATCAATTTCCTGTTCTAATGTATCGAGACAGCCACTCGGACTTACGACAGCCAATTGTAAATTATAAGTTTGCGTGTTTTCTGTAAGATTTTCATAGGTATGCTCAACAATGGCAGACGCTTCAGCGGACGTATTTCCATCACCGAAATCCCATTGATAATCAGCAACATTATATGAATTGTTTTCTATTGACAGTAATTCCGGGGCACACATGTGAGAATACGGTACCGAAAAATCAGCAATCGGACTGGCAAAGACCGTTATTGTCTCTGTCGTTTCTGCAATACAGCCAAAATTATCGGTAACAATAACATTCACCTCAAACTGTTCATCTGTCAGTCCCGGATTTTGAAACGTATGGTGCATACTATTTGAACCATTCGTAGACGTCCCGTCACCAAAATCCCAGTAATAAGTTTGTCCGCCCGATTCCGTTTCAAAATTAATAGTTGCGGGATGACATGCAGCATCAGTATTTAATGTTACCGGAAACACCGGATCAGGATATACCGTAATAAATTGAGTAACCGAATCAATACATGATTGTGATGACCATACGGTGAGCGTTACCGGATAAAATACCGCCGTTCCGGTAGTGTTTTCAAAAACATGACTTGGATTTTGAGCGACCGATTGAGTACCATCACCAAAATCCCATTGATATTGCACAGCATTCTGAGATTCATTAGTAAACACAATCTCCTCTCCACTACAAATTTTACGATCAGAAACAGAATAGTCTGCCCGGGATTCGGGATACACCCTTATTTCAGAAAACACCGAATCGCGACAGCCATAAGACGAACGAGCACGTAGGGCTAAGGTATATTCAGCAATAGCAGAGGTGCTATTCGTATAAATATGAGTAGGATTTTTTGCCGTAGACGATGTGCCATCACCAAAATCCCATTGATACAAAACATTCGATTCTACAGGAATATTCGGTGTTACCGATAATGGTGTACAGCCTTGCTCATAAACCGGAGTAACAACCGGTAAAGGATGAGGTGTTACCGTTTTTGCAAGTGTATTGGAACAAGTTGCGGTAGAAACAGTCAAAGAAACATCGACCGGATCAGTTGTTGAATAAGTAGTTGTGGGATTCTGTTCCGATGAAACAAAACCATTCCCCATATCCCAACTCCAATCTACAATTACATCATTTTGCACAAAAGATTCATCCTCAAATTCAATAGGATTATCAACACAAATAGGATCGACCGAAAATTGAGCAACCGGCATAGGCAAAACCTCCACCGGTTTTGTTACCGTATTTTCACAACCTTCCGGACTGGTAACTGTTAAAGAAACATCAAATGTGCCGGCATGAGAATATGATACCCCGCCCGGATTTTCTTCATTACTTGCCGTTCCGTTATTAAATACCCAATACCAAGAATTTGAAGAAGACGAAAGATCCGTGAAAGACATATCTTCACCAAAACAAGTTTGAGAGAAAGAAAAATCAGCAACAGGATCTTCAGAAATAACAATATCTTGCGTAATAGAGGTTGTACATCCTTTATCCGATGTCACTTCAAGCGAAACAGTATACGTTCCGGGATTCTGATATAT
>JAWOEL010000057.1:0-49247 GCA_046482735.1 Bacteroidales bacterium
GTTCGATTACCTCCAGCTCATACCGAGCACCAGCCACAATGACCGGGTTCAGAAGGTGACGGAAATGCCCATCAAGATCAAGGAGCTGGCGTTGCGGATAGGCTGCCCCGCGTTCTGTGGCGTTCAAGCGGCGCGTCGGGTTGATGATCGCAATGACAAAGTGCCAGAGATGCGTGACGCTCAGTGGGCAAGTAGCATCGAGCAGACGTGCGACAAGATTTTCGCCGCCTGCCGGCCTATTCAGTACGAGCCGGGGGGCGGCCTAATTAACGTTGCCGGCTATGGTGACGTGAATATCACTGACAAGCTGCTCTATTTATCGACCTCACCATCAATAATCATATTAAAGCCTTTAATCGTATCATCAATAGAAACTAATTTACCCTCCAATCCGGTAAACTGAGTAGCAACATGAAACGGTTGCGATAAAAACCGTTGTACCCTACGAGCACGATGGACAACTAATTTATCTTCTTCAGATAATTCATCCATTCCTAATATAGCAATAATATCCTGTAATTCTTTATTTCGTTGCAAAATTTGAATCACACGTTGAGCCGTATTATAATGTTCATCACCAACAATTTCAGGCGTTAAAATACGTGAACTCGATTCAAGCGGGTCTACCGCAGGATAAATACCAAGCTCAACAATTTTACGACTCAATACAGTTGTAGCATCTAAGTGAGCAAACGTAGTTGCTGGTGCAGGGTCTGTCAAATCATCAGCAGGCACATAAATTGCTTGTACTGATGTAATAGAACCACGCTTTGTTGATGTAATACGTTCTTGCAAAAAGCCCATTTCAGTAGCAAGTGTCGGCTGATACCCCACAGCTGAAGGCATACGCCCTAATAATGCCGAAACTTCAGAACCAGCTTGCGTAAAACGGAAAATATTATCAACAAACAAAAGTATATCTTTACCACCGGATTGCTCATCACCATCACGGAAATTTTCTGCAATAGTAAGTCCTGAAAGAGCAACACGTGCACGAGCTCCTGGAGGCTCATTCATTTGACCAAACACCATAGCCAGAGATGAATCTTTAAGAGCTTCATGGTCAATTTTAGACAAATCCCATCCACCTTCTTCAATACTTTTCTGGAACTCATCACCATATTTCACAATGCCAGACTCTATCATTTCCCGTAACAAGTCGTTCCCTTCACGCGTACGTTCACCTACACCGGCAAATACAGAAAGCCCTTCATATGCTTTGGCTATATTATTAATCAACTCCTGAATCAATACCGTTTTACCAACACCGGCTCCACCAAACAATCCGATTTTACCTCCTTTTGCATATGGTTCTATCAAATCAATGACTTTTATTCCGGTATATAAAATTTCAGATTCGGTTGATAATTGTTCATATGTAGGCGGCTTATTATGAATCTGATAACCGCCTTCTTTTGAAACTTCTCCAATACCGTCAATTGCTTCACCGGTAACATTAAATAACCTACCTCGAACTTTTTCTCCTACCGGCATAGTAATTTGCTTTCCTGTAGAAACCACATCCATACCACGATACAATCCGTCTGTAGAATCCATTGCTACAGTACGCACAGTACGTTCACCCACATGTTGTTGACACTCAAGTACTATCACATGACCATCTTCACGTGTTATTTCCAATGAATCAAGTATATCCGGTAAATTTGCACCTTCTTGATCAAAACTAACGTCTACCACAGGACCAATTACCTGAACTATTTTGCCACTATTTTTAGACATAAAACTAAATTTTAGATTCTATTTATCTTGTTACTACAAAATTAGTTTTTTTTATTAATTAACAAAATTATCTTTTAAAATTTATTAAAAAAATCAGTTACTTTCCCGTGCAGACATTTCGATACATGGTACTATCATTTCTTCCATTGAAATTCCTCCATGCTGAAAAGTATTTTTATAATAGCGGGCATAATGATTAAAACTATTGGGATATGCAAAAAAGTCATGATTGTTTGCAAAAATGTATGAGCTGGTTAAATGCGAAGCCGGCAAGTGAGCATCTTCCGGGTGTCGTATTTCAAAAACGTCTTTGGTTTTATATTTTAGTGCACGACCACTTTTATAGCGTAAATTTTTAGTAATTGATCTATCTCCTACTACCTGCACCGGACGTTGTACCCGTACCGAACCGTGATCGGTTGTTACACATAATTTACATGTATGTTTCGACAACTCTTTTAACACATCATACAATACTGAATGCTGAAACCAGGATTGTATTAACGACCGATATGCTGATTCATCTCCGGCTAATTCTTTTATCATATCCATTTCTGTTCGTGCATGAGAAAGCGTATCTACAAAATTATATACTATTACTGATAGTGCATGATGAGTAATTTGATGTACAATGTCCAATAAATTCTTGCCGGGATGTATTGCGGTAATTTTTTTATAATATAATGACTCCTGTATACCTAGGCGTTTCATATGAGCACGAAGGAGTTCTTCTTCCGAATTATTTTTCCCGTCTTCATCTTCGTCGTTTTTCCAGATGTGTGGATACCTCTTTTCTATGTCAAGAGGCATAAAACCTGCAAACATTGCATTACGTGCATATTGCGTTGTTGTGGGTAAAATACTACAATAGAGATCTTCTGATTCAATAAAAAAATATTCGTAAAAAAAAGTTCGCAATGTCATCCAATGATCATAACGTAAATTATCCAAAACCAACAACACTGTTGGTCGCTCCGGTGAATGGTTCAGATGAGGAAACACTTTTTCTTTTAATAAACCCGGCGACAGCAATGGCCTATCTTCAGACGCTCCACTCATCCATGAAATATATTGTTTTTGTATATATTTCGAAAAAGATGCATTCGCTTCTTGTTTTTGCATATGCAAAATTTCATCCATTGCTTTATCATGCGACTTATCTAACTGAAACTCCCAATAAGTGATTCGCTTATAAACATGTACCCAATCATCCCATGTTGAAGCATTACTAATATCCATTCCAAGATGAGAAAATTCAGTTTGATATTGTGTTGTTGTTTTTTGCGTTATAATATCACCACTTTGTAAATTCTTTTTGAGTGCCAAAAGAATTTGATTAGGATTAACCGGCTTTATTAAATAATCATCAATCTGCGAACCTATTGCAGCCTCCATAATATCTTCTGCTTCGCTCTTCGTAATCATTACAACAGGAACAACAGGAGCAATTTTTTTTATTTCTATTAATGTATCAATACCACTTATACCCGGCATTTGTTCATCCAGAAAAATTATATCGAAATATTCCTGTTGTACTTTCTCTATTGCAGACATTCCATCCTGCACCGACACTACATAATACCCTTTTCCTTCCAAAAAAAGAATATGTGGTTTTAACAATTCAATTTCATCATCTGCCCATAAAATCTTTACCTTTTTCATAATCCGGCTATTTGCATTCGTATATGTCTGTAATATATATACTTATTGTATATAATTTTTATGAAAGAACGAAAGATATTCATCCACTTCTTTATATTTCAATAAAATATTTAAATTTTGTTCATTTATTAGACATTGGTGAGTAAAACTTTTTTCTACTCCTTCAAATATTTCATCACTATTTATTATCAATTCCAAATAATTGAGGGCTTGCGAAAGCTCAGTAAAACCCTGAAGAAGTATCATATCGTATCGTAAAGATAATTCTCTGACTGTTAAATCAAAATCAAAGTTAGTAAAATAATCTAAGTTATAATTCAGTAGGTTAAAACGTACTCTATTAATATCAACAAATTCCGAACGAACTATTATACACATATAATGTTCGGTTTCGGGTTTATATTCAAACTGTTCACGCTCCTCTTGTTGATACTGTTCCGGCTGCTCGGCTTGTTCTGGCTGCAAAAGCTCCTGAGCTTCAAGCTCGTCATGCACCTGATCTATAGTGTCAATATATTGTACTATTCTATATGCCATATCGTACGACTCTGTTTCGGGATATGTTTCCATATATGTTTTCATATTCTCTTGTAATTGCTCCACGCCATTTTGCTTACCTGAAGCAAGCAATTCCAAAAATACCGCTTTAGGTATAAGTTCGGAATTGGCATACGATTCTTGCAATGTTTGAGATAACTGCACTACCTCATCTAAATTATTTTGCACAAAAGCATTATACATTTGTGCATATAAATTATGCGTCTGTTTATTCTTTTCACGAATATCCTTCATAAAAGAAGGATTGGTTAATGCCCGTGCATAATTGCTTTCCGGAAATTCAGTAATTACTGCTTGCTTATACTGCTCTGCCTTTGTTAACAACTGCTCTTCTGCACATATTCTATGCAAATAATAATATGCTATAGGAGTATATTCGCTTTCTGGAAATCGTTCTACAAAAGATTCCAAAGTTTTAATTGCTAAATCATTCGCATGAATACTATTGTAATAAATCATGCCTTTTCGAAATAAACTCTGTTCAATTTTTTGCACAGCAACTTTTTGTGACGAATCGGTCAATGGAATATTTTTCAAATAAAAATCACGCGATTTCAGGTTATATTCTCCATCATCAACTTTTTCAGAAACAGAATCACCTGAAGCAGCATACTCATCGTTATCATCCCAGTCATTTTGTGATGCACCAGAAAGGAACCGCCAATTATCCCGCAATTTTCTATCGCCCCACCGTGTCGCAAATTCAGTTTTCCCTAGTTGCACTATTGCATCATTATAGAAATACCACGCTCCTGATAATTTTTGATTTTGTGTTCCAAATTCCTGAGCAAACATACGAGATTGTTCACGTTGTATAGCCTCCTTCTGACGTGCTCCTCGTTCTCGTTCTTTTACCTTTTCTATAATACCATCAATATGTGCTATACGTTCAGAGGAACTCATACGGGCAACACGCACCAAGCTGTCTTGCGTAACAACCTCATTATGTTCTTTATACAAAGCTTGCAAACTTTGATTCATATTGCTTACAGTATGGTAATTTCTATAATCATCAGGCAATACCATCATACATGAATCATAATAGGGTGCTGCTGCTATATAATTATTTTTAGATACAAATATTTTTCCAATAGCCAAATATGACATAGCTTTCTGAAACGATTCTGAATGACTGTGCTCCAAAGATAATGTGTAATATTTCAATGCTTCGTCCTCATCATGTTCCTGATAATAGACATTTGCGAGAGCATAATATATTTGATCTTTATATTCTTTGTTTTTCTCATCGTTACGTAATTTTTTTAATTGCGATTTTATTTGTGCACTTCGTCCTCCTCCCTCATAAGCAGTAGCTTTGTGTACACGAGCCTGAAAAGTCATTTCATAGGTAGAATTCATTTTTTCTACCTTTGTATATGTTTCTATAGCTTTTTCGCTATTACCAATTTCTTCGTACAACTGAGCTAATATATAGGTATAGCGAACTCTGGTTTTTTTATTCTTCTCATACATTAAGCATTGCTCAAGAGTATAAACGGCTTCTTGATACTGCTTTTTTTGAATATGCATATCTGTATATAGTGCATAAAGTTCGGCCAATAATTTTTCAGGAAAGTCTTTATTTTCCTGTATTTTTTTTAAAATATCATGTGCCTGACTATACTGTTTTTTCTCAATTTTTATGCGTACAATTCCTAAAAAAGCCTCAAAGCGAATCGAATGATTCGGATATTCTTGTATTAAAAACTGATAATTTTTGCGTGCTTCGGTATATTCTTCTTTATAAAAAAAAGCATTACCCATAAGCAAGTAAGCTTTTTTTACCCATTCATTATACTCTTTTTTTGCATAAAATTCTTTTTGTTTTGGTGTAGTTGGTCTACCTTTTTGAGCAGGACGAGCCGTTAAAGAATGATTCTTAATTAATTTAGAACTTTTTTGAATTGCTCTATCCATATCAGACGAAACAGCTGAAAGCAATGATTTATCTTTATAATAAAAAAGCGGTAATATTTTATTGTATGGTTCTTCAAAGGAATCTTCAATACGCTTAATTCCTTTTTTGTAAGACTCGTTTCCATTAAAGTATATATTATAATGAGATACCAAATTATGATACGTACGAGTTACAAACGTATTTTTTTTGGTTGAACACGAATATGCAACTAACCCAACACACAGAAATAATAAATATTTTTTCAGTAAATACACAAGTTTGGTTTTATTCTTTTCTATTAACTTAAAAACAAAAAAAATATTTTATTCGCACGCTAATTATAAATAATAACTATTTTTGAATGATACAAATAAAAATTCTATTTTTGTACAAAAATAAACGAATATGACTATTTAACAAATTTAATAATACAAAGTCTTAACAAAACAAAATTCTTAACCGTCATGAAAAAAACATTCACAGTACCAGTCTTATTTATTGCACTTGCAACATTGCTTCTTATAAGTTCATGTTCTTCTTCAAATAATGAAATAAAACATATTCCTTCAGACGCTCTGTTTGTTGGAGTTGTTAACACACCTGAAATTGGTGTAAAAAGCCAATTGCATAAAGATAAATCTTTTGCCTTTATTTCTAATTTAGTTGATATGACCGAACAATCACAAGAACATATTGCTGTTTTATTACATGGTATTCTTGAAGAAAAACAAGAATCAGGCATTCATATCTTAAAACCATTTTTCTTTTATACTCAAAATGAAGGTGCTGATATTAATATTATTATTCCACTTGCTGACGACACAAAATTTGGTAATTATATAGAAAAAAATCTTAGTGACACATTCACCAAAATAACACAAAACGACATTATTGTATATACAGACGAAAAAGGGAATAGCATAGCATACAATGAACATTCTGCTTTCATTATTACCAGCGATAATTATTCCATTGAATCTATTGTAACATTATTCAATATCTCCAAAGAAAACTCTATTGCTGAGAATGATGAATTTTTAGAGTTTTTTGATGAATCAAAAGACATGGCATTATTTATGCAAACCAACCTCCTTTTAGAATCAAACAGCAGCATCCAAAAACAAGTCAAATCATCTTTAACTCTTTTCGACTACAGTCTCGAAGAGTTAAAAGACAGTTATATTTCGTTTAATTTAAATTTTAAATCCGACAACATAGAATTAACCACACTCATTACCGGAGATGAAGATTTTGAAGCTCTTGTTTCCGAAAATTCATTAACAAAACCATCATTTTCAGATGATGTGCTTTCATACGTTCCTGAAAAAACCTTGTTTTTTACAGCAGGCACTTTCGATCCTGAAAAACTCTTACAATATATAAAGAAATTAGACAACCGTAATAATATCATTTCATTGCTTGAAAAAAATGATATTGCAGCAAAAGCTCTTATTCAAGATTTTGAAGGCGATTTTGCAATAAGTTTATATAATTTTTCTACTGAATCATTTTCAATTCCGCGAACAATGTTTAAAGGTCTTGACGAAAATGGAAAAGCGATATTTGCTGATACCGTTATTTCTCAAGAAAAAACAATCCCGCAAATTACGGCTGCCTTATCATTACATAATTCTCAAAACATTTCATTATTATTTGACCAATTCGGACAAAATTTCCTTGAAAAAAAGGGAGATTATTATATTTTTAAACAGTCTGCAACTTTGGGTATGAATTCGTATATATGCCTTACAGACAATATGCTTGTTTTATCTACCGACAAAAACGCCATAGAAAAAGCTCTCGAAGGTGGTTTTGATGAAAATTTTACTTCAAATAAACAACACAAGAATATTACTTCAGCAGGGTATGTGTTTGCTAATCTGGATTATGAATCATATCCAAAAGGTCTCAAGTCTATAAGTGAAAAAATGGGTATAGAGCACATTATACAAGAGATAGCTCCTTTAGTTCAATCTCTTGAAATAAAATCAGAAAACAACATGTCATCATCAGTTATTTTGAATTTACAAAATGATGACGAAAACAGTCTATATCAAGTATTACATACAGTTGATGAATTTTCGGGATTATAAAAAAATATGAACATTTATTGTACTAATGTTATTCCTGTACCAATGTCAGATTCACCAGTAGAGTCTGACATTTGGTACAATTCAATATCTTTTACAGAAGACACAATATACCATATTGTAGCCCCCAGCGGTACCGGGAAGACCTCACTTGTATCTTTTTTGTTTGGCATTCGCAACGATTATCACGGTACTATTTTATTCGACAATACCGACATCTCCTCTTTCAACATGAACGACTGGAGTAACATTCGCCGCTCTGAAATCAGTATTGTTTTTCAGGGACTTGCTTTATTTCCTGATTTAACTGTTTTAGAAAACATTACGATAAAAAACAAACTAACCGGATACAAAAGTACTGCTAAAATTCTCTCGCTTATTTCTGAATTTGGATTAGATAAACATACACATAAACCGGCACAGTTTTTATCGTTTGGTCAAAAACAACGCGTCGCTATTATTCGTGCCTTGTGTCAACCATTCTCAGTACTTCTTCTGGACGAACCATTTAGTCATTTAGACACAGACAATGTTCACACATGCCTCAACGTTATTGAACAAGAAACACGTGCAAGGGGAGCCACAGCATTGATAACATCATTAAATCATTTTTCTTATACACAATCTCAACATGTTCTCAACTTATAAAGAAATATGGAAAATCATCAAAAACAGCATTAACTTTACGCAAATAATAGCGTTTTCTGTTTCTGCTTTTATCGGCGTATTTGTAATTATACTAGCTCTATTCTGCTATATTGACTTTGCCTCTATTAATACTAAAGAAAGTGGTATTTTTAAAGATGATTTTATAATTATCAGCAAAAAAGTGTCGTCATTTAATTCCCTTATGCAAAAACCTTCCGCATTTACAAACCGAGAACTCACAAACATTCATTCACAAGATTTTTTTTCGGATATTGCGGAATTTACCTCCTCTCGTTTTCACATACACATGTACACTCAGAACGAAGCAATGCCTCTTCAAACTGATTTGTTTTTTGAATCGGTACCCGACACATACATAAACCAGCCACATTCGGTATGGAAATGGGAAAAGGGACAAGAATCTATTCCTATTATTATTCCCGAAAATTTTATTTCGCTCTATAATTTTGGTTTTGCCCCATCACAAGGATTACCTCAATTATCTCAAGAAGTAATTAGCAATATTACGTTTAATGTACGTGTTTCCGGAAACAATAAAGAACAGGTTTTTAAAGCACGTATTGTTGATTTTTCAAAACGCATCAATACTGTACTTGTTCCAAAAGAATTTATTAGCTGGGCCAACAAAACATTTGGTTCTCAAAACAAAACAAATCCTTCACGATTAATTGTTGCTAGCAAAAATATATCCGATGCAAGAATATTTGAATATATCGCTCAACAAAACTTCCAGATAAACGACAACAGCCTTATAAACAGTAAACTATCTTTTTATCTTAAACTCACAATTTCTATAGTCGCTTCTATAGGTATTATTATAACTATCCTTGCTATTTGGTTATTACTTTTTAGTTTTCACTTAATTATTGAAAAAAACAAAACACGTCTTCAAAATATTTGGTATTTAGGATACACATTTAAATCAATTCTTCTTCCTTACAATCTCATTTCAATTGTTGCTAACAGCATTATTATTTTTCTTGCTTTTATAAGTTCCTACATTACAAACACCTACATTTTGGCATTTGCACGAGATTTTATTGATATAGGCACTATTCCTATCTACATTCCAATTGGAGTAAGCATACTGTTATGTTTTATTATAATCGGTTTTAATTATGTTTCATTACGTAAAACTCTTTTACAAGCTTTACATTAAAATATGTATAAAATTCAAAAACAGGTAATTATACTTATATTTTTCAACTGACGTTTTTTATATTTTTGTATCCATCTGATATTTTTTTATATGAACAAACACATAAAAATAAAATACTTCCCCTATATCGTAATAGCAATATTACTTTTAGTAAGTATTAGTGTTTTTTATACTATTGAACAACGAAACACCTTTCAAGACAACACCTTCACTTATTTAACGTCTGTAAACACACTTCGTTCAAAAAACATTTCAAAATGGTATCAGAATGAAATACAAAACACACAGCATATTTCACAAAACACATACCTACACGACCTAATTGAAGCATACTTGGAATCACCAAATCAAAATAATACTACCCAACTCAACTCATTTATTTCAATACTCAAAACAGAACATAGTTTTGACACGTTATATTTTATAGACACAAGTTCACTTATACACACACAATTTTCAACAATACACACTAAACATGCATATCATGCATATGAATCAGCAGATATTTATATATCCTCTATTTATCGTCGAAAAGATTCTACCCAGGTATTAGATTTTTCTATACCGGTTTTTTCATACACCCATGATATATTAGGTATATTAGTATTTCAATATAATATGTATGAATCAATAGAACATATAATTAATCAAAAACCATTTCAGAATTCCTCACTCAAATCATACCTTCTCCACAAAGACTCCACACAGTCCTACGTTTCATTCGACTACCAGACACGTAAGAAAATAAATATAGCACAGACTATGCCTTCCATATCTGACTCTTTATTCCAACATATATATGTACAAAAAGACCCTTTTTATAATTACAAAACAAATATAAATGATTCGGTTTTACTATCAATATCGCACGTACCACAAACAAACTGGTTGGTATACTCCACATTACCCATAGATATTGTGTATGCACAACACTACAAAACCACACTCTTTATTGTAATACTTAGCACAATAGTGTTTCTTTTGTTTATTCTTATTTTTGCCTATTTTCGTATACAACGAAAACAAAAAGTTTTTAAAAAACTTAATTTACTCGAACAAGAATACCAAACTCTTTTTTATAGTATAGGTGATGCTATTATAGTAACTAACACAAAAGGCGAAATTCAAAATTTAAATTCAGTAGCAGAACATCTGATTAATTATAAAGAAAAAAACATTATACAAAAACACATAGATTCGGTACTACATGTGATTCATAATGAAAACAACATTTCTCATCAAGAAATAATACACAACGTACTAGAAACCGGCAGAAAACACACAATGTTTCATGCTACATTGTTTACCAATGATGGCTTAACAATTCCTATATACGAAAGCATAGCTCCTATACGAAACAAAAACAACAAAATCAGCGGTCTTATACTTGTACTCCACGACCAAACCGAAGAACGTTCAATGCACGAAGCATTACAAGAAAGTAACCGGCAATTAGAATCATTATTCACCAATTTGCCCGGCATGTTTTACCGATGCAAAAATGTATTTAACTGGGATATGGAATTCGTAAGTAAAGGAAGCTACGAACTAACAGGATACACTCCCGATGATTTTATTAAAAATAAAGTTTCTTACGGCAAACTCATACATCCAGACGACAAAGAATACGTATACAACACCATTCAATCGTCTATATCTCATCAAAAAGACTTTAAAATAGAATACCGGATAGTCACCAGAAACAAGACAATAAAATGGTTGTGGGAAAAAGGAACTGTGGTTTATGACAAAGACGGAAACATAAAAAGTTTGGAAGGCTATATAGAAGATATTACAAATTATAAACAAACACAACTTTCACTTAAAAATAGTGAAGAAATGTACCGAAAACAATTTGAAGACCATAGTGCCATACAATTTTTAATAAATCCGGAAAATGGGCAAATTGTAAACATTAACAAAGCCGGTATAGAATACTATGGATGGGAAAAAGAAGAATTTTTAACAAAAAGACTAGATGACATAAATATTGTAACATACGACGAAATATTAGAACAAGTAGAAGACTTTATAAATCAGTCACAAAAAAACTATATGGAGTCGCAACATATGCAATCGGACGGCTCCATACGCGACGTAGAAGTATACAGCAGTCCGGTTATTATTCAAGGCAAAACGTATATGCACGCTATTGTACATGATATAACCGAAAAAAAACAAGCTGAAAATCAAATATTATTACAAAGCCACGCTCTCGAACAAAGTCCGGTAAGTATTATTATAACCGATAATAACGGAAAAATTGAATATGTAAACAAAAAATTCTGCTCGATAAGCGGCTATTGTTTGGAAGAGGTAATAGGAAAAACTCCGGCTATACTCCGTTCTAACTCACAAAACGATGAATTTTACACCTCATTGTGGAACAGAATACTTTCCGGCAAAGATTGGGAAGGAGAATTTCAAAATAAAAAGAAAGATGGTTCTTTGTATTGGGAAAAAGCTATTATTTCTCCGATAACAAATAAACAAGGAAACATTTCTCATTTTATCGCAATAAAAGAAGATATTACCGAAAAGAAAAATCTTATAAACGAGCTTACCATTGCAAAAGAAAAAGCAGAAGAAAATGATAAATTAAAATCTGCCTTCCTTGCAAACATGAGTCACGAAATACGCACTCCAATGAACGGTATTGTTGGATTTTCGGAATTTTTAAAAGACCCGAATCTTAATTTTGATATGCGGAAAAAATACGCTCATATTATTATAGAAAGTAGCAAACAACTCTTGCATATAGTAAATGATATTTTAGACATTTCACGTATCGAAAGTAAAACACTCAATATTTCTCACGAAACATGCTCGATGAATGATTTATGTAATGAAATTTACGACTTTTTTGCCCCTTCTACTCAGAAAAAAAATATCGACTTCAAACTACATACAGAATTGCCTAACAACAAAGCATTTATCAATACCGACAAATCACGCATAAAACAAATTCTTACAAACTTACTAAGCAACGCCGTTAAATTTACCGATTCAGGATATATTATTTTTGGATACACAATCACTGAAAACAACTTACAATTTTATGTAAAAGACAGTGGCATTGGTATTTCCGAAAAAGATCAACAGATTATTTTCAAAAGCTTTCATCAAGTTCGCCACTCGTCCGAAAAAGAATATGGGGGCACGGGCTTAGGACTCGCCATTTCACAAGAAATTGCTACTCTTATGGGAGGATCCCTAACCGTAGAATCAGAATTGGACAAAGGAAGCTGCTTTTATTTAACTATTCCATATACACCAACAGATAAACCGGACAACACAATCACAATACACACAAAACATCCTCAAAGTGAAAAACATAAACATATTATATTAGTAGCCGAAGACGACGATACAAACTTTTTATATATACAAACAGTACTCTCATTTAACAAAAACATAACTATCGAACGTGCTCACAACGGCAAAGAGGCAATTGATACAGCATTAAAAAATACTGCAATTAAATTAATTTTTATGGATGTAAAAATGCCTAAAATTAATGGCTTTGAAGCAAGTAAGAAAATTTTATCGGAAAATCCTGATATCCCTATTATTATACTATCAGCCTTTAATTTAGAATCTGAGAAAAAAACAGCTTTAGAAATCGGTTGCTACGATTACATAGTAAAACCTATAAAAAAAGATAAAGTTACTCAGATACTCACTAAATTTTTAGACGTACACTAATTTCATATACATTTTTATGTAATATTATCAAACAAGAGTATCGGTAATTGATGATATTATGTATTTTTGTTATCTAAAAAAATACTTACAATGAATACACAACGTACAGAAATAATTAATGCACTTACTGGCACAAAACTTAACGAAACTATTATTGTAAAAGGATGGATTAAAAATTGCAGAGGAAATAATTATGTGTTATTTCTTGCAATGAACGATGGCTCATCATTACAAAATTTACAAATAGTAGTCGATACAGACAAATTTGATGAATCTACCCAAAAAAAATTAACCGTGGGATGTGCAATTTCTATAGAAGGTCTGCTTCAAAAATCCGAAGGTAAAGGTCAGGATTATGAAGTAGTGGCACACAACATAGACATACTCGGTACAGCAAATCCAAATGAATATCCTCTACAACCAAAACGACATTCATTAGAATTTTTACGTGAAATAGGACACTTACGGTTTCGCACAAACATCTTTGGTGCTATAACACGCATTAGACATTCAATGATATTTGCGGTTCATAAATTTTTTACCGAAAAGGGGTTTTACAATATTCATACACCTATAATAACCGGTGCAGACTGCGAAGGAGCAGGAGAAATGTTTCGTGTATCTACACTGGATCCTCAACATCCCCCCAAAAATGAAGACGGTACCATTAATTATACAGAAGACTTTTTTGGTAAAGAAACAAATCTAACAGTTTCTGGACAATTGAATGTAGAACTTGCATGCATGGCACTTTCAAAAGTATACACCTTCGGTCCCACCTTTCGTGCAGAAAATTCCAATACAACACGACATCTAGCCGAATTCTGGATGATAGAACCTGAAGTGGCATTCAATACCATTACCGAAAATATGGATTTGGCTGAAGAATTTTTAAAATATTTAATATCCTATGCATTGGAGCATTGCTTAGAAGATTTAACATTTTTACAAGAACGCCAAAAACAAGAAGAAAAAGGAAAACCTGATGCTGATAAAAGCATGCCTTTACTCGAAAAACTTGAGTTTATACTTGCAGATTCATTTGAACGACTCAGCTACTCAGAGGCTATTAGAATTTTAGAAAATTCAAAACCAAACAAAAAAGGCACATTTAAATATCCTGTTAAAGGATTTGGTACAGATTTACAAAGTGAACATGAACGATACTTAGTTGAAAAAAAATTCAAAAAACCGGTTATTTTAACTGACTATCCCAAAGACATTAAAGCTTTTTATATGAAGCTAAATGAAGACAACAAAACCGTTGCCGCTATGGATGTTTTGTTTCCTCAAATTGGTGAAATCATTGGAGGTTCCGAACGGGAATATGACTACGAAAAACTAAAAGCACGCATAGAAGAAGAAAATATTCCTATGAAAGATATGTGGTGGTACTTAGATACCAGAAAATTTGGTTCTGCTCCACATGCAGGTTTTGGATTGGGTTTTGAACGACTTATGCTTTTCATTACAGGAATGACGAACATTAGAGACGTAATTCCATTCCCTCGTTATCCTAAAAGTGCAGATTTTTAATTTTATAACATATACCAACATGGCTGTAACAAAAATCGTAAGCAAAATAACTAAAAACACCTGTATGGATAATCAGTTATATAATTTTATAACTGATTTCAGGAATATTGGACTCATGCTTCCTCCGGAAATGAAAGACAAAGTTTCGTTTTCCAAAACCTCACTGAGTATAGAGGCTATGGCTGGGATGAACGTTACTTTACTACTAGTTGAACAAGAACCCTACTCATTAATTAAACTAGGTGCTGAAGGTTCAGAAGATTTAACAATCTGGATACAACTCAAACAAGTTGCTGCATACGACACCCGCATTAGGGTAACTATACATGCTAAAATTCCGGCGGTTGCCAAATTTATTGGAAAAAAGAAAATCCAAACCTTTGCTGATAGCTTTGCCGATGCTTTAGCCCAAATTCCAACAATTGCATTTCAAGCACATAATCTAAATTAGAAGTGTTTACATGCAACATGTGATTTTATTTCATTGAATTATAACAAAAACCTCCTGAAAACAAACATGTAAAATTAATACATGTTTGTTTTCAAAATTAAGATACCAATATATTCAGTGTTTTTTTTACACAAACAAGTTTACATTAGCCTCTTCTGCACGTTCCATATATGCAGCAACCCCACCAATAGTAACCTCATCTAACAATTCTTCGTTTTTCACACCCATAACATCCATAGACATTTGACAGGCAATAAATTCTACCCCATTGTCCAATGCTTGTTGTCTGAGTGATTCCAGAGAATCAATTCCTTTACGTTTCATAATAAAGCGCATCAATCTACTTCCTATACCAAACATATGTATTTTCGAAAGTTTTAATTTAGTAGAATCACCCGGAAGCATAAGTGCAAACATCTTCCCAAAAAAATCTTTACGCACACGCGGCTTCTTCGTTTTTTTAATAACATTAAGTCCCCAAAACGTAAAAAACATAGAAACTTTTTGTCCCGTTGCCGCAGCACCATTAGCTAACACAAAACCAGCAAGAGCTTTATCCAAATCATCACTAAACACAATAAGTGTTTTTCCTTTATGCTGCACAGCAGAAGGTTGAGTATCGGAAGACATTTCTTTAGGAGACGCTTTTTCTATAACTGCGGTATACACCCCTTTGTCGGAATCCTGAGAAATAAGTCTGTTACCGGTCATATTACACCATGATTGAGAATCACGCGTAAAACCAGGATCAGTAGCAGAAACCTTAACTGTATCTCCCGGCTCCAATTCATCAATTTTTTGCTTCATTTTCAAAATAGGTCCCGGACATTGAAGTCCACATGCATTTAACTCCACAGCATGTTTCTCCTTTTTAGGTATTTGCATATCATTATCTATGGTATGTGATCGTTTTTGAGGCTCATCGGGGGTAATGTTATTACGCACAATATATGTTGCACTTTCATATGTCTTATAGCCTCCCGATAAATTATACACTTTAGTAAATCCTCGTTGCAATAAAATAGTAGTAGCCAAATAACCACGAAGCCCAATAGCACAAAACACATAAATTGGTCTATCTTCAGGAATTTCATCTATACGCTCACGCAAATTATCTAAAGGAATGTTTATCGCATCAGCAATAGATCCCAATTCATACTCATCTTCGGTACGTACATCAAGCAAGACAGCGTTATTATCCTTCGCTTTTGCAATATCATGCCAATGAATTACCGGCATTGATTTTGAAATAATATTTTGAGCCACATATCCAGCAATAGCTATCGGATCTTTTGCTGAAGCATACGGTGGCGCATATGCATGTTCTATACGAATAAGATCATATATGGTTTGTTTTTGTTTAAGAAGCAAAGCTATTTGATCTATACGCTTGTCAACCCCATCATATCCAACAATTTGAGCACCATATATCTGCCCGGTATCAGGAGCAAAATTTATCTTAATAGACATCTGTAAAGCCCCCGGATAATAACCGGCATGAGACCCCGAATGAGTAGTTGAGGTAAGATATTGTAATCCCTGACGTTTCAGTAAAGGTTCATTCATACCGGTGGCAGCAACCGTCATATCAAACACCTTTGCAATAGATGTACCAACAGCCCCCTCGTACGTATGCACATTCCCGGAAACCATATTGTCGGCAACTATACGTCCTTGTCGGTTTGCAGGTACTGCTAAATAATTTAACCATGATTGACCGGTAATTGGATGAGGAAATTCTATAGCATCTCCCACGGCATAAATATCTTTATGTGATGTTTGCAAGTGCTCATCGACCCATATACCACCGGCTACACCAATTTTAAGCCCCGCCTCTCGTGCAAGATGAGTTTCGGGTCGAACACCAATTGACAAAATAACAATATCTGCATGAATAGTTTTTCCGCTTTTGAAAGAGACATCAACACCTGATTGTGTTTTTTTAAATCCAACTACTGTTTCTTGTAAATATAGATTTACCCCTTTTTCATTTAAATGTTGATGCAAAGCACACGCAACTGAAAAATCTATAGGAGGTAGCACCTGTGGTGCCATTTCTACAACAGACACAGCAGCCCCGAGATGATAAAGATTTTCCGCCATCTCCAGACCAATAAAACCAGCTCCTATAACAACTGCATGTCGTATATCACGGGAGAGTGTATATTTTTTTATAGCATCTGTATCTGCTACTGTTCGCAATGTAAAAATACCTTCAGAATCAATCTGTTCTATTGGCGGTTTAAACGGTGCAGCACCAGGAGAAAGAAGTAATGTATCAAACGTCTCGGTATATGTTTCAGAAGGCGTTTGTATCGTAACAGTTTTATGTTCAGGTCTTATTTCTATAACTTCCGATTGAATACGAACATCTATATTAAATCTCTGTCCAAATGACTCTGGCGTTTGTAAAAAAAGATTTTCTCTCTCTTCTATTACACCACCAATGTAATACGGTAAACCACAATTTGCATATGAAATATACAAACCTTTTTCAAACAAAATTATTTCAGCATGTTCGTCTGCTCTTCGTATACGTGCAGCTGCGGTTGCTCCTCCAGCTACACCCCCTATTATTATGTGTTTCATATATATTTTTTTAATTGACTTGTATACACTTCTTTGAAAAATTAATTTTTACATAAAAACGCTCGATATATACTTATAAAATCTAAAGTTACTAATTATTTTTTTATATTATCTTATTCAATAATCTACGATTTAATCCTGTTTAATAAAACACCACTGCATATGTATACATATACACAAAAACTATACTTTTATCATCATAATCACGCACGTTTTAGAACATGTATTAAAATCAGGTTATTATGTTTTTTATAGTAAATATAAACAAAACCGATATTTATTCTTACATATTATAAACTCAATCTATTCTTATAAATTACGTAAAAAACGTATCTTTGTTTGTATATAAAATAACTAATATGTCAGAAGAAAAGAAATTATTTTTAATAGACGGGCATGCCATGCTGTACCGCTCATATTTTGCATTTATAAAAAACCCACGAATTAATTCTCAAGGAATAAACACTTCCGGTATTTTTGGTTTTGTCAACACCTTGCTTGAATTATTACGAAAACAAAATCCGGAATATATCGGAGTAGTTTTTGACCCGCAAGGTCCAACCTTTCGTCACGACATGTACAAAGAATACAAAGCAAACAGACAAGAGGTTCCGGAAGATTTACGTGCTTCTATACCACATTTAATAGAAATAATTCAAGGGTTTAATATACCGGTAATTCAAGTAGAAGGCTACGAAGCCGATGATGTAATAGGAACACTGGCAAAACAAGGAGCACGCGAAGGCTATACTGTATATATGGCAACACCGGACAAAGATTATTGTCAATTGGTTGATAACGATATTTTCATGTACCGACCACGAAGTTTTGGAAATGATGTTGAAATTATGGGCATACCCGAAGTGTTAGAAAAATTTAAAGTAACATCACCGTCTCAAGTTATCGACATATTAGGACTTTGGGGCGATAGCTCCGACAATATTCCGGGGGCACCGGGAGTAGGAGAAAAAACAGCTCAAAAACTCATATCAGAATTTTCATCCATCGAAGGTGTATATGAACACATTGAATCACTCAAAGGTAAACAAAAAGAAAAACTAAAAGATAATAAAGAATTAGTTTATCTATCAAAAAAATTAGTTACAATAGACACAGAAGTGCCTATTACATTAACAGATTTTGATTTTTTGCATAAAGAATATAATCAAAGTATGTTATTAGAAAAATTCAAAGAATTAGAATTCAACAATATAGCCCGCCGCCTATTTGCACCCGAAGAACCTCAATCTCAAAAAGCTTCGACTCAATCTCAACAACTGGGTCTTTTTGACGATCCGGAACAACAATCAACCTTCCAATCTTTATATACACATATAGACGACACAAAACATAGTTACTACTTGGTTGACACCCCATCTTTACTAAAGGATTTAATTGAAAAAATACAAAAAACCGACGCATTTTGTTTTGATACAGAAACAACATCCTTATCTATTATAGATGCAGAATTGTGTGGCATTGCATTTTCATGGGAAGCAACAAAAGCATATTATGTGCCATTTCCTGAAAATCAAGAAGAAGCACAAAAACTAGCACAAAAACTAGCACCGGTATTTACAACTAAAGCCTGCAAAATAGGTCAAAATCTAAAATTTGATATTTCAATTTTGGCTAATTATAATATTCAAGTAAGCGGACAATTATTTGATACTTTATTGGCTCATTATATTGTGCAACCAGAGGGACGACATAAATTAGAGTCTCTGGCACAGCAATATCTGCAATATCAAATGGTAGAAATAGAACATTTAATAGGAAAAAAAGGGGCATCACAAGCCTCATTTCGCTCGGTACCATTGGAAAAAGCCAAAGAATACGCTTGTGAAGATGCAGATATAACTTTTCAATTATATACCATACTACATGAAGAATTACACAAACGAAACCAAATCACACTATTTGAAGATATTGAAGTACCCCTTGTTCAGGTACTGTCGGATATGGAACGAAACGGTGTCTCGATAGATTCAAAAGCATTACATGAATTTTCACAATCATTAAAAAATGAAATATATACCATTCAACAACAAATATTCGAATATGCCGGAGAAGAATTTAATATAGATTCTCCTAAACAGCTTGGAACAATATTGTTTGATAAAATGGTAATAGTAGACAAAGCCAAAAAAACCAAAACGAAACAGTATGCAACCGGAGAAGATATATTACAAAAACTGATAGACACTCATCCCATTGTTCCTTTAATTTTAGATTATAGAGAATTAAAAAAATTATTATCGACCTACGCAGATGCTTTACCTAAGCTGGTTAATAACAAAACGGGCAAAATTCACACTTCATTTAATCAAGCAATTGTAGCTACAGGACGGCTAAGTTCTACCAACCCTAATTTACAAAACATACCTATTAAATCAGAAAAAGGAAAAGCTATACGAAAAGCTTTTGTTTGCTCAGATAATAACCATACATTTTTATCTGCCGATTATTCACAAATAGAATTACGCGTTATCGCACACATGAGTGGCGATGAAAACTTTATACAAGCTTTTGTAAACAACGAAGATATTCACACAGCAACTGCAGCAAAAATATTTAAAGTAGCTCCGGATGATGTTTCTGAAGAACAACGACGACAAGCAAAATCCGCTAATTTCGCCATTGCTTACGGCACGACTGCCTATGGACTTTCACAAACATTATCTATTCCGCGCAAAGATGCTCAGGCATTAATTGACAGTTATTTTGAATCATATCCGAAAGTGAAAGCATTTATGGACACACAAATACATAAAGCACAAGAAACCGGTTATGTTGAAACTATGTTTGGCAGACGACGCTATTTACCCGACATTCACTCCCAAAACGCAACTGTTCGAGGATTTGCTGAACGAAATGCGATAAATACACCAATTCAGGGTACCGCAGCCGATATTATGAAAAAAGCAATGATTGCTATTCACACAGCACTTAAAGAAAAACAATTACACAGCAAATTAATTATGCAAGTGCATGATGAGTTAAATTTTGATGTACCACATGCCGAATTGGATAGCATGAAAGAAATTGTGACTGAGGGGATGCAAAATGTGGTAGAATTAGCAGTACCACTTTCTATAGATATGGGTGTAGGAGCAAATTGGTTAGAAGCACATTAGCATTATTATAAAAAACTGTGTATTTCAAATGTATTTGTGTTGGGTAAAACGCTCCATAATAACATTTTACATGATACCTACAATATCAAAAAAAACATACCATACAGCGTTTTACACCACACCCAGAACTATACTAATTTCGATAAAAATAGTGTATTAATTCTTTTTACTCTGAGCATAACGCTCATTCATAAGAGACAAAATATCTTTTGTAATATTTAATTTATTGGTTGCATACAAAATATTACTTTCAAAAGCATTATTAAGAACAATCTCAAACTTTTTGTCTTTGTTATATATTCTAATAGTTGACCTTACACTATCAAGAAGTTCTTTCATTAACTCTTGTTCTTTGTTGGCCAACACACTACGCACCTCTTCTTGCTCACGCATAAGCTCTTCTTGTTTTTGCTGCAACTGCATTTGTTTAGCTTCTGCATTTTTAGAGGTAATCAAACCATTTTGGACTTTATGCTGAAATTCACCAACTTCTTTTTCGAAACGAGAAGCTTTACGTTGCATAGATTCTTCTTCACGCTTATATTCACGTTCATATTGCTGCTCAAGCAAACTATAATATTCATAACTCTGCATTACCGAATCAACTACAATATATGCTACCGGAAAAGTTGTTTCGATAGCAGTTTTTTTACTTTCTTCAGAAGAAGTTGCATTATCCTGAGAATCTGTTTTAAATTCGGAACTGCCTGCATATAAAATAAACAACGTAGCTATAGCAAGAGCAAAAATAATGTTAATAATAATACTAGGTTTTTTCATAGAAATAAATTTTTATCGTTTTTGTTTAAAAAAAATTTGCAATAATTCTTCAGATTCGATAGCCATGACACCACTTTTCACAACTGTTTTCGGATGAATTATGGTAGAAGCAACTGTAGTAAATCCGCGTTTTTCATCTGAAGCACCGTATACAATAGCACCAATTTGTGTCCAAAAAGCAGCACCGGCACACATCACACACGGTTCGAGAGTAACATATAAACGAGCTTTTTGCAAATACTTACCACCCAAAAAATCGGTAGCAGCAGTAAAAGCCTGCATTTCGGCATGAGCTGTAGGATCGTTCAACGTTTCAGTTAAATTATGAGCTCGTGCAATTATTTGATTATCATGAACAATTACAGCACCAACAGGCACCTCATCTTTATCAAAAGCCATATTAGCCTGAGCAAAAGCCTGTTTCATAAAATATTCATCTGAAAAGGGTTTCTGAGCCATATACTATACTTCTTTTTTGGGTAATCTGGTCAAACCTAAATCACGTAATTGATTATCATGAATAAGCGATGGAGAATCTATCATTAAATCACGTCCTGCATTATTTTTAGGAAATGCAATAACATCACGAATACTATGCGATTCGGTAAATAAAGTTATAAGCCTGTCGAGACCAAACGCAATACCACCATGAGGCGGTGCTCCGTACTTAAATGCATCTATTAAAAAGCCGAACTGCTTCGCTACCTCATCCTGAGAAAATCCAAGAATATCAAACATCTGATTTTGCAAATCCTGATTAAATATTCTGATAGACCCCCCCCCTATTTCATTACCATTTATCACAAAATCATACGCATTGGCACGAACATCAACAGGATTGCTTTGTAATATATCAACATCTTCTGGTTTTGGTGAAGTAAACGGATGGTGTTTTGCATAAAACCGTTGGGTTTCGTCATCCCACTCAAAAAGAGGAAAATCAACTACCCATAAAGGAGCAAATTCATCATCTTTACGCAAATTCAATTGATTCCCCATTTCTACACGCAACTCACCTAAAGCCTCCAAAGTATGCATCCGGTCACCGGATAACACTAATAACAAATCGCCCGGTTTTGCCGCACAATGTTGTAACCATGTTTGTAACACATCTTCAGAAAAGAATTTATCAACAGAAGATTTTATTGAACCATCTTCATTATATTTAACATATACGAGACCTTTCGCTCCAATTTGAGGACGTTTCACAAAATTAGTAAGAGCATCTAATTGTTTACGACTGTATCCGGCACATTGCTCAGCACAAATTGCACCAACATATTCTGCATTGTCGAACACTCCAAAACCATGCCCCCGAGCTATTGATGTAATATCAGAAATTTGCATATTAAACCGTATATCGGGTTTGTCTGAACCATACAGACTCATAGCATCTGCATATGTTATACGTGGGAATGCATCGGTATATGTTTGATGTTTTACTTTTTCCAATAAATATTTTGCCAGACCTTCAAACACATGAAGAATATCTTCTTGTTCCACAAACGACATTTCGCAATCTATTTGGGTAAACTCAGGCTGTCTGTCAGCTCGAAAATCTTCATCGCGAAAGCATTTTACAATCTGAAAATATCTATCGTATCCACTTACCATAAGCAATTGTTTAAACAACTGCGGCGATTGTGGCAAAGCATAAAACTCACCGGGATGCATACGAGAAGGCACAACAAAATCGCGTGCACCTTCGGGGGTTGATTTTATAAGCACCGGAGTTTCTACCTCTATAAACGATAATGCATCTAAATAATCACGCACCAATTTGGTAACACGATGACGCATTACTAAATTATGCTGCATAGGTCCTCGACGCAAATCCAAATAACGATACTGCATTCGTAATTCCTCTCCACCGTCTGATTCATTTTCTATAGTAAAAGGTGGTGTTTCTGATGAATTTAAAATCTCTATAGAATGGCAGTCTATTTCAACATCACCGGTATCCAAAGACGAATTTTTACTTTCACGCTCCAGTACTTCTCCGCTTATCTGAATAACAAATTCGCGTCCCAGCTCATTCAATTGTTCTTGTAAATGATGATTTTTGTCACCATTGGCAACAATTTGAGTTAAACCATATCTGTCACGTAAATCAACAAATGTTAACCCTCCCATTTTTCGAATACGCTGTACCCATCCGCACAAAGTGACCGTTAAAGAAACATCTGTTATTCGTAATTCTCCACATGTATGTGTTCGAAACATTGTATATATTTTAGAATGTGTTAGTAATACATATGCAAAAATACTAATTATCTTGTGATTTAGTATTTTTTACCATTTTTTTTACCCGCAGATACATATTTTATTAATTTAGTGCTTGCAAGAAAACTGCTTTTTTTGTGTTTCTGATGCGAAAGCTTCAAAGACGAGGCTTTCGAAATCCTGAAAATCAATAGGTCCCGATTTTCAGGATGGTTGTTTTCAAGATGAGAATAACAGTCTACCCCGAACATACTTCGGGAATGTATTTGGAATTTCCGTGCAGAAACTAATTACCATACAATTTCAACACAACAAGCACCACTCAAAATATTCAGCATACACAATTCTAAAATCGACCAATTATCCATTATCTGATATACGTTCATAAAATGCATCTTTATATGCATCACCTATTGGCACGCGTTTTTCACCACATAGTATACG
Source organism: Bacteroidales bacterium (assembly GCA_046482735.1). GTDB lineage: Bacteria > Bacteroidota > Bacteroidia > Bacteroidales > UBA1715 > JAQICB01. Next base: position 24,641 of record JAWOEL010000057.1, read on the forward strand.
ATTTCGTTCTATTTTTTCTATTGCCGAAAGCGACACAATATACGATTTGTGCACCCGCATAAATTGTGAAGAAGGCAATTTTGCCATAATATTTTTAATATTCAGCAATGTCATTATCATACCCTGTAGCGTATATATTTTTACATAATCTTTAAGCCCTTCAATATATAAAATATCCTTAAAATTCACTTTCACGGTATGGTATTCTACCTTTACAAACATATAATCGCGTTCGGCATGTGCAGTATGCTCATGCAAATCAAGCAATTGTTTTACTTTGGTAACTGCTTGCAAAAAACGTTCGGGTGATATTGGTTTCAGCACATAATCAATTGCATTTTTTTCAAATCCTTCAACCGCAAAATCGGCATATGCAGTAGTAAATATCACATACGGTTTATGCTCTAAGGTTTCCAGAAACTTCATGCCATTAATATCCGGCATTTGAATATCCAAAAACATAACAGAAACTTCATGCTGTTGCAATGCTACTGAAGCTTCATATGCATTTGCACATTCAGCAACCACCTGTAGATATGGTATTTTTGCAGCATATTCTATAATTATATCCCGGGCCAAGGGTTCATCATCTACTATTATACATTGTATCATGACATATGAGTTATTATTACATGAACATTAAATTCCTCTGAAGTAGTATCAATAAATAATTGATGTTTATTCGCATACAAAAGCTCTAAACGTCGTTTTACATTCTGAATACCAACGCCATGGGATCTGTCTTTTGTCGTATGCACAGCATAAGTATTTCGAACTTGTAATTGAATAGTTTGTTCAGAAAGCTCTAAATACATATATATCTGAGTTTTATTGTCACTTAACACACCGTGTTTAAAAGCATTTTCAATAAAAGGTACTAATAGTAACGGTGCAATATTTATATGTTTATTGGTGTGTCTTTTTACCTCAAAGGTAATATTTTGCATATCAGGCAACCGTAATTTTTGCAAATCAATATAATTTCGAACATATCGAATTTCATTTTCTATATCCACAAATTTATCTTCAGTATCATAAGTCATATACCGCAATAAATCTGATAACTTTAAAATAACACCGGGCAACACATCAGATTTTTTGAGTGACAAAGAATACATACTATTGAGTACATTAAATAAAAAATGCTGATTTATCTGAGATTTCAAAAAAGACAACTCAGACGCCAATTTTTCTTTCTCTACATCTTGTATTTTACGCTCTCTGCTATTATTAATCAATGCATAACCATATACTGAACTGATTGCAAGAATAATCAAAATAATAACACTCAGAAATCCGGGGCGTGGTCGGGCATATCGTTTATGAGATTTATATATTTTATACTCAGGAGATTTTTTATATTCAAATGTACGTTTTGTACTATCTGATATATGTTTAGATGTATGGTGTTTAATATATACGTGATGTTGAGGCTTGGGGAAAAAGTGTAATTTTAAAAAACTTCCCACTTGAGCTCCGCCAAATATTATGAGTAAAATAAATGAAAAATAGATACTATACTTTTTCGGAAGCAAAAAACGCGGAACTAAAATAAGAGCATTGGTATAAAAAATTGCTATTAAAGCTATCAACTCAACAAAACGAGCAATTACTATATTCCCATCTATTGGCAAATCATACAATAAATGGGGCATAAAAAAGAAAAAAACCCAAAAAATAATATGTATACCTATTATACCTGGCTTTTTGAACCGATAAAAAAAAGACATAGCAGTCATATCTGTTTATTTACACCAAATATACAATTCTTATTAATCATACTGTACAATACTATACAAATAACCATTTTGTATAGATAAAAACACATAGTATAAACCGAAACATACTTACCCTATCAGCACTTTTTAATTCTAAATTCATCCCCAATATCAAATTCAGGTAAGGAATATAAACATATGAATTATATTTTTTTTTAAAATATTAGTGTACATTTCACATTCATTATAAATTTGCAAACGATGCATAGTTCAGAAACTAATGAAAACAGAGAAAAAACGTCTTCGCCAGAAAGACATATTCACGCGATGAATAAAAAATTCACGTACGTGCAATCCTATGTTCTCAAACGAATGGCTCAAGAATTACCACATTATCTCACCTATCATAATGTTGATCACACAAAAGATGTAATAGTACGTACAGAAATAATTGCAGACGCAGAAAACATTTCACAAACAGATCTGATTTTAGTAAAAACAGCTGCACTATTTCATGATACCGGACATATCATTCAATCAAAAGAACACGAAAAAATAAGTTGCGATTTTGCACGAACCATTTTACCTACATATGACTATTCCAAAAAAAATATTGACCTTGTATGCGATATTATTATGGCAACAAAACCACCGGTACAGCCCAAAAATATTCTGGAAAAAATTTTATGCGATGCAGATTTAGATTATTTAGGACGAGATGATTTTATACCAATCTCAGATTTATTATTTAAGGAATTATACACCCAAAACATTATTACTGACAAAAATGAATGGAATAAACTACAACTCAAATTTATTTCCGAACATCACTATTTTACCAAATTTGCAAAAAACAATCGCGAAATACAGAAACAAAAACAAATTGCTCAATTACAACACACAATAAAAGATTAACATTCTATGAGCTCATCTACCCACCCCCCCCAAGATATGGTACTTACACTTGCAGAAAAAGTAATTCATGCAGGAACACAGCTTCAACGGCTACCACTACAAAAAATTCATAGCACACTGCAATCCGTTTTAAAAGAGTTTCCACATATACTCTGGCATCATCCGGAAATATGGAAACTTGCAAAAGTATATATAATTATGTATCATTCAGATGTTGACGAAGATGAAGATAAAAACATAACAATGATAGAGCACGCCTACATATTTGCACAACGAACTATTGATATGTACGAACAAGACAAACACAACGTGCCAAAAAAAGATTACTTTACCGCACTCCACACCCAAGTATTATTACTGGCAACTTGTGGCGAATGCTATATTCCGACTTTAGTACAATTATACACCCAAAATCCACATACCATAGACACAGAAATAAGACGAGTAGCCAGAAACTTATCGAGTACAATGCTTGAATATATTGAATATGCACTGATAGACAAAATAACTCAGAATTTTGACGGACTTATGAACGACGAATTTCTGGAAGACCGTTGTTATTTTCTCGAACACGAACATGAGGAATTATCTCTCAAACGTATAAATTATGCTCACAAAGTAAATAATAAAATGATATTTGATTTGCAAAAAGAATATATACAATGGTCACAATAATCACCCCACATACTCTATAAAAAACATAAAATAATTACACATATCATATTATAGTAGTTGCATAAATTTATACATTTGCCATTATAAAAATTAACAATTATGACAATAAACGAAATTCAGGATCAAATAATCGAAGAATTTGAAATATTTGACGATTGGTTAGACAAATATCAATATTTAATAGATTTAAGTAAAGATTTACCACTGATAGACGACCAATATAAAAAAGATACATATGTAATAAAAGGATGTCAATCGCAAGTGTGGCTTGCAGCAGAATACAAAGATGGTACCATATTTTATACAGCAGACAGTGATGCTGTTATTACAAAAGGAATAATTGCACTGCTCATACGGGTACTTTCCGGACAAAAAGCCACCGATATTATTGACACAGAATTATATTTTATAGAAAAAATAGGGTTAAAAGAAAATTTATCACCAACCCGATCTAATGGATTGGTGGCTATGATAAAACAAATGAAACTATATGCAATAGCATATAATCACAAAAACAAATAGCATATGAGTTCTGATACCGAAAAAATAAAGAAAGAAATAACAGAAACATTACAAAGTATATACGACCCGGAAATACCGGTTAACATATATGACTTAGGATTAATTTATGAAATAGACATTGACAAACTTCCGGAGGTTTCTATACTTATGACGCTCACCTCCCCTAATTGTCCAATGACAGATGTTATAGTATATCAAATTCAAAACCGCCTCACTTTAATAGACGGGGTAGAAAATGTGTTTGTAGACATTACGTTTGACCCACCGTGGGATAAAGAAATGATAAGTGAAGAAGGTCAACTAAAATTAGGTTTTTTATAAGCAATCAGATATGACTAACATTCAAATGGTTGACTTGCACAGTCAATACAAGGCTATTAAGACAGACATAGACACAGCCATATCGCAGGTAATAAATCAATCAGCATTTATTAATGGAAGCGATGTAAAAGATTTTCAACACGAGCTCCGGGAATACCTCAAATGTTCATATGCAATCACTTGTGGAAATGGCACAGATGCACTCACATTAGCATTAATGGCCTTAGATTTAGAACCCGGCAGTGAAATTATTACAGCCGACTTCACCTTTGTTGCAACAGCCGAAGCTATAGCACACGTTGGCCTCACCCCCGTTCTTGTAGACGTAGACCCCAACACATATACGATAGACTGCACAAAAATAACTGAAGCAATAACACCAAAAACCCGAGCCATTATGCCGGTTCACCCTTTTGGTCAGGCAGCCGACATGAATGCTATTATGACTATTGCCCATAAGCATAACTTATTTGTAATAGAAGATGCAGCACAATGTTTTGGTGCAGAATACAATTATAAGGGAACACACAAAAAATTAGGTACTATAGGTGACATAGGATGTACGTCTTTTTTTCCTTCAAAAAATTTAGGCTGTTTTGGAGATGGCGGAGCTGTTTTTACTCATGATTCAGAAAAAGCAGATACCATACAAGCATTGGCAAATCATGGTTCTCTTAAAAAATATTACCACTCACACATAGGCATCAATTCACGATTAGATTCCATACAAGCTGCTATACTTCGTATAAAACTTCGCCATATAGATGCCTATAACGAAGCCCGGCAACATGCGGCACAAACATATACACACATGCTTTCGCAAGCAAAGTGGATACAAACGCCAACTTACCAAAAAGACTCCTCACATGTCTTTCATCAATACACTATACAAACTCAGGTTCACAATATAACACTGCAAGCATATTTACGCGAACACGGCATTCCTTCAATGATATATTACCCGGTACCAATGCACGAACAAGAAGCCCTTAAACCCTACAATCCTAAACAATGCCCGGTTTCTAAACAATTATCTCACTCAGTTTTAAGTTTACCAATGCATACTGAATTACCGAACGAACACATAACTTATATTTGCAATACTATTTTATCATACAAAGCATAAACTCATAATGAATTCAGATTTTTTTGCACATGAAACAGCAGTAATTGATAATGACTGTACAATAGGAAAAGGTACAAAAATTTGGCATTTTTCTCACATTATGCCACACTGTACAATAGGGAAAAAGTGTAATATCGGACAAAATGTGGTTGTGTCTCCGGATGTTACATTAGGAAACAATGTAAAAGTACAAAATAATGTATCTATTTACACCGGTGTTGAATGCGAAGACGATGTTTTTTTAGGTCCTTCTATGGTTTTTACGAATATTTTAAATCCACGCAGTGCCATAGTTCGCAAATCAGAATACGTACAAACACGTGTACAAAAAGGTGCAAGCATAGGTGCAAATGCAACTATCGTATGTGGTATTACTATAGGTGCATATGCCCTCATCGGTGCTGGTGCTGTTGTTACAAAAAACATAAAACCATACGCATTAATTGTAGGAAACCCCGGCACACAAATAGGATGGGTAAGTGAATATGGCCATACCCTAAAATTTGATGCTAACAACACAGCTTCATGCCCCGAAAGCGGACAAATATATATATTCCATCCTGATAAAAATGAGATTACCCCTTCTTCTTGATACACGTTCTTTGCATGCATCAATTATATCTACAAAATACTATATCATTGAATGAAACATTATTTTTTTGGTATAATCCAGACTCTCCACTTTAAAACACACAAAAAACTCCCGATATGTGTTCATCATCCGAACTTACAAAAAATCAGTTGAAACAACGCTCAGTACGCACCAAATAAGAAATTTTACACACTGCAATTATGAATGAATAAGAAAAAATTATATCTTTGGATTTTAGACATGTAAAGAAAAACATTCATTTTCATGATAAAAGTACAACTGCAAATATTAGGATTATCATATAGCCAGACACAAGACAATGCTTACGTTCTTATTCTTGTGGAAGACGGAGGTGACCGACGAATGCCTATTATTATAGGTGGTGCAGAAGCACAAGCTATCGCTATCGAACTCGAAAAAATGAAGCCACCTCGTCCTCTCACTCATGATTTATTTAAAAACATGGCCGAAACTTTTGATATAAGTATGTCTGAAGTATTAATATACAGACTTGAAGAAGGAATTTTTTATTCAAAAATAATACTTCACAAAGAAGACAAAACCATTGAAATTGACTCGCGAACATCAGATGCTGTTGCACTTGCTATTCGGTTTAATTGCCCAATATACACAACACCTGAGGTGCTTATGAAAGCTGGTGTTGTTCTCGATGCAGACAGTGATAATGACACAGAACCATTCCCTCGACAGACTGACAGTAAGCTGAGTGAAGAAATCGATTCTCCTGAAGCTCAAATTTCATTTGCCACTGATGACGAATTGCATGCCATGTTGGACGAATCTATAGAAACAGAAGATTATGAGTTGGCATCAAAAATCCGGGACGAAATTAATAAACGAAAGAATCAGTAATAATAAATATGCCGGCACGCCTGAAGGATATTTTCTCGGAAGATTTTTTTGCGTTTTTTCTGGATGAAATTTCCGCAATATATCCTCTTGATACGAAACTTTTTTTGAATACTGTATATGTGGATTCGTGGGCTGAAAAAAGTCTCACTGAGCGTATTGAACATATTGCGGTGTGTTTGCATGCATGTTTGCCTCTTTCTTATGCCAAACACATTCAAATTCTTCAGAAATTTTGTGCTCGCACCGAACAATCTCTTCAGTCTGATTGGAAATTGGGATATATGTTTATCCCAAAATTCATTGAATTATACGGATTGAATGACTTTGAAACATCTATGCGTGCAATAGAGCATATTACAAAATGTACGAGTTGTGAATTTGCAATTCGTCCGTTTATTATGAAATATCCTCAGGAAACTATACTGCACATGTATGATTGGTCAAATCATTCTCACCCGAATGTTCGTCGCTTGTCGAGTGAAGGTTGTCGCCCAAGATTACCGTGGGGAAAACAAATTCCGCAGTTTATGGTATCTCCTCAAACGATTATGCCGATTCTGGAAAATCTTAAAACTGATTCTTCGGTTTTTGTGCAAAAAAGTGTTGCAAATAATCTTAATGATATTTCGAAAGATAACCCGGAATATGTGCTTGCAGTATGCGAAAAATGGAAAAATACGCATCCGATTACTACCAAAATAATAAAACACGGTCTACGTACACTTCTCAAACAAGGGAATGAACGGGCATTGAAGCTCTGCGGAATTGTCGCTTCATCTCATGTTTCGGTTAGTGATTTTGTTGTGCACACGGCGGAAGTAACAAACAATAAACCATTGCAATTTTCATGTTGTATTCATAATTCTCACACAGAACCATGTCTTGTGCGAGTTGAATACCGACTTCATTTTGTGCGAAAAAACAACAGTTATACGCATAAAAATTTCTTTGTTCACGAACACATGTATGCAGCTCACGAAACAAAAAAAATCACCAAAACGCATTCATTTCAACCACGTGCAACTCGTGTGTATTATCCCGGGAAGCATTGTATTGAAGTAATTGTAAATGGGCGATTGTGTGGAGAAAGAGGATTTTATTTCTCGTAAAAATCTGCTGTTTATTTTTGTAAAGAAAAATTGATTCCCTTATAAAACACATTATCTTTGTATAAGAAAAAATATGAAAGAATTATGGAAACATTTACAATTGATATACTAAATCCGAAAGCAAAAAAAATATTGAAAGGATTAGCTGATTTAAAATTAATAAGTATTAAAAAGAAAGAAAAGAAATCAGACTTTATTCAAATGCTTTCAGATTTAAGAGAAAATGTTGATTCTCCACCTACTCTTAATGACATAACGACAGAAGTTGAATCTGTTAGAAAATCCAGATATGATCAATAATAAAATAAAAATAATTATTGACACTAATCTTTGGATAAGTTATTTAATTTCACGCAAATATGCACAATTAGATGAAATTATAAATAATAAGCAAATTAAGCTGCTTTTTTCAAAAGAATTAATTGAAGAAATTGTAATGGTTATGCAAAGACCAAAACTAGCTTCATATTTTTCACAAATTGATGCAGAAAATGTAATACATCTAATTGAAAATATTGGAAAACTGATTCAAGTCTCATCCAATATTTCAATTTGTAGAGACGTAAAAGATAATTTTTTACTTAATTTAGCTAAAGATGGTAAAGCAGATTTTTTAATTACCGGAGATAATGATTTATTAGTTTTGAAAAAAATTAATAAAACACAAATCATTACTATGAATGATTTTTTATCAAATTTTGACACATAAAAACTATGATTTTACCAAATGATTTTAAAGCTGAATATGCTGCCTTGGAAACGGAAATACAATCGGCTGTAACTGAGTTTTTCGCAAAAGGTTGGTATGTATTAGGCGAAGAAGTTTCGTCTTTTGAACAGGAATTTGCCCACTATATCGGGCAAGACTATTGCGTTGGTGTTGCAAATGGCTTAGAAGCCTTGTTTTTAGCACTAAAATCATTAGATGTAAAAGAAGGCGATGAGGTTATTGTGCCATCAAATACGTATATAGCATCAGTTCTTGCAGTTTCGCATGTGGGAGCAACACCGGTATTTGTAGAGCCGAACCCCCGAACGTATAATATTGATGTTTCTAAAATTGAGGCTGCAATTACTGATCGGACAAAAGTTATTCTCCCGGTTCATTTATACGGACTTATTTCTGATATGCCGGCAATAATGCATATTGCAGAAAAGCATAACATATATGTTGTGGAAGATTGTGCTCAGGCTCATGGAGCAATGGTTAACGGAAAAAAAGCCGGAAGTTTTGGACATATTAATGCATTTAGTTTTTATCCGACAAAAAATCTTGGAGCATACGGCGATGCAGGGGCTATAACGACGAATGATGAATCTTTAGCAAAGAAAATTATTATGCTCCGTAATTATGGTTGCGAAGTGCGGTATCAAAATGAAGTTATCGGATATAATTCCCGACTCGATGAATTGCAAGCAGCATTGCTTCGCATAAAATTACGGTATCTCGACAGTTGGAATGCAAAACGCAGAGAATATGCCAATATATTTCGCTCAGAATTTAGTCATAAAGACTGGATATTCCCACATGTTCCTGAGGGGTATGAGCATGCGTATCACCAGTTTGTTGTGCAATCAGATAATCGTGAAACAGACATGAAAGAGTTGGAGGAACAGGGCTATAAATGCCTTATACATTACCCGATACCTCCCTATAAATCCAATGCATATAAGGAACAATTTGCAAATCTCACATTCCCTGTAGCTGATGCATTGGCAGAAAAAGTTTTTAGTTTACCTTTGCATGGAAAAATGTGGAATAAATAATAGCACGAATGTATTCAATAATTTTACTTTCATACTTTAGTGAACAGCGCATCAAAAATGTATTTACACGGGTAAGTACAGCTCTTGAAAAAGAGCAAATTCCTTTTGAGTTTATAATCATGGATGATGGTTCAGATGATAATTCTTATAAAGTTGCGTGTGATCTTGAGAAAGAAGATTCACGGGTTCGTGCATATCAGTTAAGCAAAAATTTTACCAGTCATTATTCGAAATTTGCTGCATTTTCGGTGTGTAAAGGTGATTGTGCAACATCAATTCCCGATGATGAGCAATTACCGGTCGATATTATTATTAAAATGTATCGTACCTGGAAAAAAGGGCATAAAATTGTCATGCCGTTTCGTATGACCAGAAACGACGGGAAGATTAAAGATGCATTTTCGAATTTATATTACAAAATGATGAATTCGTTTACCGATGTTACCTTCCCCAAAGGTGGTGCTGACGGGTTTTTGATTGACAGAGAAATTATTGATATTTTAAACACGCACATTTCACCTCGAAATACATCGACTACGGTTGAGGTGCTCCGTTTGGGATTTGACCCGGTTTTTATACCATTTGAACGACCACAAACAAAAAATAAATCACGATGGACTTTACGGAAAAAAATGCGACTTGCCTTCGATACTATTTTTGCATCGTCTAATTTCCCGATTCGCTTTATTTCTCGTTTAGGCATAGTATCATTTATTTTTTCGATTCTCCTTATTATATTATTAACCTATATAAAACTATCAGGAAAGAGTTCGATTGGTGGTGTATCAATGCCCGGGTGGACATCTATTCTTGCCTTTGTGTCGTTTTTCAGCGGATTAATTTTATTGTCACTTGCAATTGTTGCAGAATATATCTGGAAAATCCACGAAGAAGTAAAAGCCCGACCGGGATATATTATTAAAAAGAAATAAATGGCTCAATTTCTTCATAAACATATACGACTTATTCTCCTACTGAGCTTTTTTTGTGCTCTGTATTGTTTGATATCTTTAGTTAATCATTATAATTTCAGAACATATGGATTTGATTTAGGTATATACAATAATGTGTTATTTGATTACTCACAATTTGAATTAAATGATAATCCGGTTATGCACCGGGAATTTGATAATATTTTGAGTGATCATCTTAGTTTATATCATTTTGTATTTGCTCCGTTTCGTTATCTGTTTGGTAGTTGGACTTTATTATTATTTCAAATAGCATCGATTTTGTTTGGGGCAATAGGTATCCATAAATTAATACTTTTTCTATCGGAAAGTAAAAAAACAGCTCTTATATCAACTTTTCATTTTTTAAGTATGTGGGGAATTTTTTCCGCATTAAGTTTTGACTATCACGACAATGTTGTTGCAACAATGTTTATTCCGTGGCTGTTTTTATCCGTCTTACAAAAAAATATACGTGTAACAATTATTTGGTCTGTAATAATATGTATAAGTAAAGAAAACATTTCATTATGGTTGGCTTTTATATTCCTTGGTATTGGTATTTGGAAATATAAAGATGTTCGTATTCGTAAAATATCAGCCTGGGGGACAATTGGAGCTCTTTTATATTTTATAATAGCAATAAAAGTCGTAATGCCGGCTATGGTAAATGAGGGAACATCATACGGACATTTAAAATATTCAGTATTAGGCAATAATATGGGGGAATATATTGAAACCTTAGTATTGCGTCCGAAATATGCTTTTTCATTGTTATTTGAAAATCATCTTGACAACACAGTTTATAATGGAATAAAAACAGAATTTTTCTTTGTTTTACTACTTTCGGGAGGTGTTGCATTACTCTATAAACCTCAATTTATACTCATGCTAATCCCCATTTTTATTCAAAAATTATATAATGACGACTACGCAAAATGGGGTATTAATAATCATTATAGCGTTGAATTTGCTCCAATTTTAACTATTGTATTTGCGGTATGGATTATTGATGTGGTTCGCACAAAAAAATATCGCCAGGTTTTTATTATGACAGGTGCTATACTTTGTTTTATTGTAAACCTCTCAGTAATTGATTCTCGTACATCAAAATGGTATAATTCAAAAGCACTTCGGTTTTGGGACTCAGGTCATTATTCCCGGAGTTTTAATGTAGCCCAAGTACATGATTATTTAGAAACTATACCTTCAGATGCAAAAGTATGTGCTCAAAATATGTTAGTTCCACATCTCGCATTTCGTGAAGATATTTATACATTTCCCTATATTCGGGATGCTGAATATATAGCTCTATTACCCGGTGCTTATGCTCCGTATCCTCTGAAAAAACAATCATATAACAAAAAAATTGAGGATTTACGAAACAATGCTCAATACAATACTGTTATAGATACCAAAGATTTTATTTTATTTGAAAAACAATAAATTATAATGACACACAAATTGTCTCTATTTCGCGTACATATAGATTATAAGCTTGCTATTTCACTTATAGGAGTTTTCATTATTCATTTTTTTGCCCGGTATTTTTATATTGACGCAGTAAGTTTATGGTACGACGAAAGCTTCTCTGTTTTTCATGCCCAAGGAACATGTAGCTCATATAAAAGCTACATGTAAATGGGACATTAACCCGCCAGGGTATCTTATGATATTGCACGGTTGGATAGAACTATTTGGAACTTCGGAAACTGCATTACGCTCGTTGAGTTTGGTATCGGTCTCTCTTGCGGCTTCCTTGTTGTTTTTTATATGTATACGATATCTGAATACCGAAACAGCTGTCTATTCATCATTATTTCTCTTAGTTTCTAAATCGTTATTTTACTATTCTCTCGAAGCCAGAGGCTATGGTCTTATTTTTCTTATGGTAGTTATTTGTTTATGGCTATTTTTTGACCTTATAAAAAAACCAAAAACCTGGACTGCATTATTATTAGGATTACTGTATGGTTTACTGATTTATACTCATTACTTATCGGCATTTTTTGTAATTGTTCAAACACTGTTTTTACTTATCTATAACCCACAATATTTCAATAAAATTTTATATACAATTGGTGGTGGCGTTGCGGTATTGTTTCACTGGAGAAAAAGAATATTCGATATCTTTACAAAAAAGACAAGCTCATCAAATAAAAGCTGGATTCCGGAACCACAGGCAGATGATATACCACAAGCATTTTACACTTTTTTTAATAATGAAATAGTGTTTTGGTCACTTGTTGTGATATCGGTTGTAAGTATTATTTTTGTACTGTATAAATCTCAAATGCTAAAAAACAACATCCAACAATTAGTATTTTTCAGTTGTATTGGTTTTGGTATTATTGTTATTTTTTACCTTGCTTCTCAAATTACACCTATGTGGGTTACCCGATATTTTTTATTTAGCCTTATCGGCATGTCTCTGTTTTTTGCATATTCAACATCTTTAGTGCCTGTATCGGTATATCTAAAAGCAATTGTAATACTGACAATTACAGCATATTCATTTTTCTCAACTACCTATACATATAAATCTCGTATGAATTATAAAGATGCGGTAACTTTTATGCAAGATTCTCTTATAACATCCAAACAACCATATATTATTGTTCAAACAACAGATGTTACTCCATTGTTTGCGTATTATTATAATAGAGAGTGGTTTAATGACATTTCTCATTTTAGAAAGCATGGCGAAAATATACATGTTTTTACCATGAACACCTCCAAAAACATTAAAAAAAATACCATAGAATCTGCACAGGAATTATTTTTAGTTCAAACATATCACCAGTTTGGTGACCCTAAAAAAACAGTGCAATCATATTTAGATTCTGTTTTTCAACACAAAAATGTATATAAACAATTTGCAACAGTAAAAATCACCCATTACTCACAATAACTTCACTTTTTCGTATATCCCGAACATCCAATTGCAACCTTCGTTGATTACGAAAATTATTTTCTTGCAGGGTAAAGCATATGTCAAATGTATCTGTTTGTTCGGATAATTGCTCCCATTTTTTTGCTAAGTTAAACCCAATGCCGCGTAAAACTATATTCGGCGAATCTGAATGTGATACGCACAATTGGAGATGTGCTTTGTCTTTTCCTACACAACGTGTATGTCCGGAATCGTATACTCCGCGAAGTATAAACACGGGTGTCATATTGCCGGGACCAAAAGGACCTAATCGAACTAAGTCGTCGTAAAAGGAGAAATGTATATCACTACTGTGTATTTCAACATCAATATGAATTGAAGGGATTTTTTGTTCTTGTGTAATAGTTTCGGAAACAGCTTGTTCAAATTGTTTTTTAAACTCGGGTAATTTTTTCTTTTCGAGTGACATGCCGGCTGCATACATATGACCACCAAATTTATGAAGAGATTTTTCACATTTTTCAAGAGCACTATATAAATCAAAATTCTGAACAGAGCGTGCCGATCCGGTTATCATTTCATCGTCACCACAAAGAATAATAGTTGGTTTATAATGCTGTTCAATTATACGAGAGGCAACAATACCAACAACTCCTTTATGCCAGTCTTCTTTGTACAATACAGTTGTATTATTTGATTCTGATACGGAATCGTTTTCAATCATTTCAAGGGCTTCTTGGGTAATATGTGCATCTATACTTTTTCGTTCGTTGTTGTATGAATCTATATGAGTACACAGCTCCATGGCGTCATCGTATGTGTTGCTGAGGAGCAGTTCAACTGCTTTACGACCCGAAAAAATTCTGCCGGCTGCATTTATACGCGGACCAATTTTGAAGACCACATCGCTTACTGATAGTCGTGTGTCTGCAATATGAGCACTTTGCAGCATGGCACGAATACCAATATGTGGTTTGTGTTGAATTTTCAGGAGACCAAAATGCATGAATATGCGATTTTCATCTACTATGGGTACAATATCGGAGGCAATGCTTATAGCTAAAATGTCGAGATATGTATATAAATATTCTTTGTGGTTAAGATGTTTTGTGGCTACAATTCCGTGTATTAATTTAAATCCAACACCGCAACCAGACAGTTCTTTAAACGGGTAACTGCAATCGTGCCGTTTCGGGTTTAAAATGGCACTGGCTGGCGGCAACGCTTCTCCCGGTTCATGATGATCGCATACAACAACGTCAATGCCACTTTTTTGTGCTTTTTCTATGGTACTGTGTGCCTTAATTCCACAATCGAGAGCAATGATTAGATGTGTCTTTTTTTCAATTGCATAATCTATTCCCTGTGATGAAATACCGTAGCCTTCCGTATATCTGTCGGGAATGTAAAATTCAATAGAGGTAGTAAATTTACTAAGAAACGAAAACATGCAGGCTACTGCAGTTGTACCATCAACATCATAATCGCCATAAACAAGTATGTTTTCCTGAGAATCCAGAGCAGAAAGCACCCGCTTAACAGCCTTTCCCATATCTTTCATCAAAAAAGGTGAATGAGTTCTGTATACAGAGGGATTAAAAAACACATCACGTTGTTGCGGTGTTTGTATTCCCCGTTGGAGAAGAAGCCGTGCTAATACGGGATGAATGTTTAATTGCTGAGAAAAAGGTATATAGACGTCTTCGTTTACGTCTGTATTAATATGCCAATTGTATATTTTCATTGGGTAAATTCTAAATCCTGTGTTGCTAATTGTTTTTCTACACTTTTTATTTCATTAAATTTTCCAACATCGAGCCAAAAATCTTCTGTATGATTATATGCTTTTATGCTATTATGTTGGGCTAAACGTAAATACAAATCCATTATAGAAAAACATCCCGTTTCATTAATTAATTCAAATATTTCGGGATTAACAATCTGTATACCACTAAACGCAAATGGTATATAATTATCAGAAAATTTCGCGATTTTGTGCTCATTAGTAACACGATTTTCCCACGCACTTAATTCCATATTATCATCAAATAACAGATATCGGGACGTTTCCCTTTCTTTAACAGCAAGAGTTATCAATGCATCATGTTTCATATGAAATTCTAACAAATCATGCAGATTTATCGTACTTATAATATCTACATTATACACAAAAAAAGGCGAATCACCTTGCAAATATTGTTGTGCATGCACTAAACCCCCTCCGGTATTTCGCAACAAAGAGGTTTCATCGGAAATATAAATAGGAATACCGAAATCATGACTGGAAATAAAATCTTTAATTTGTTGAGAAAAATGATGCACATTTACAATAATTTCATCAACCGAATAATGTTTTAATTTTTCAATAGCGTATTCAAGCAATGTCTTACCACGAAATTTCACCAAAGCTTTGGGAATATTGTTTGTAATAGGTTTTAATCGAGAGCCAAAGCCGGCTGCAAAAATCATAGCTTTCATTATATTCTGTTTACTATCCAAAAAAATATTGCATTGGTACGGTACCAATGCAATATATTAATTATGTCTTATAAAATTAACGTTCTGTTTTGTTATTTATTTTAACTGTCGAGCCTCATCAAGACTTATACGTTCTCCTTGATAATATGGCACAACAAAAGACCCCTTCAGACCTTTTGTCTCAAGCTCTTTTCTATAAGCTAAAACCTGCTCAAGAGACGTAAAAGACCCGACAGTATATTTTGTCCATTCACCTATATTTTCTTCATAAATAGTTTGTGATATTCCATATTTCTTTTTCAATTTTGGAATTTCGTTTTGTGGTTCTTGCTGAATAGCAAGTATTTGCAACCTATATATCACATTCCCATCATCCGCATTTGATTCTGATTCTTGTTGTAAAGCTTCTGATTCTTCAACAATAGGCACATTATTTTCGTCAACTGCCTGATTTTGCTGCGATGTTTGTGTATTGCCACTATTTTTTTCTCTTATTGGTTTTGTGTAATCCTCGTTACGATTTTCGGCTTGTGTTTCTGCCTCATCATCTTCCAGCACATCATCAACACCCGGAATATCTTCTTCCTCAGACATATCTGTACTTTCATTTTTTAGTGTATCAACTGATTCCGTAACCTCAGAAAATATATTATCATCAGCTTGTGTTTCGTTATAATCTGATTCATTTTCAGTATAATCTGATTCATTTTCAGCATCGTCAAGATTCTCAGAATCATCAGCAAGACTTTCATCTTCTGCAAGTATATCATCAACAAAAGAAGGCAACTCATCCTCATCTTCATATTCGGTCTCGTCACTTTCAGTATCTTGTGCATTATCTGTTCTGTCACCCTGCTCTTCTATTTGTTGTGTTTCTTCATCCGTACCTGAATCGGGGACATCTTGTACTGGCGGTGCTTCAGACGGTGCTTGCGTTGTTTCGGGCACCACATTTACCTGATTTCTACCAAATCTATACGATACACCTACAGCAGAATAGCCATACATATCTTGAAACAAACCATCATCACCACTTATGGTAGCATCTAACTTATCAGTATTTACTATACGTAATGACACATCCAAATGTGCAGAAAAATTTTCAGTAAATTTATAATCTACACCTACACCAACTGGTGCAACAGTTTCTATTGTTGGACTGGTTTTCGTATCGCCATCATATCCATATGCTGTATATACCTGATTGTTTCGTAAATCTTTTTGTTCTGATCTGAAGTGCACAAAACCTAACCCCGCATACGTATAAAAAGATAAAGGATTATGTGCACCAAGTACTAATTTTGCAACCGCACTATATTCAAACAAACTCGCATCAAAATATAAATTAGCCGGTACACCCGACGAATATTCACGTTTAGTACCCGAAAGGGTTCCGTACAATACATTACCACGAACATGGAAATAGTGATTAATTTCCTTATCTAAAGAAATACCGGCTGCCCATTTTCGCTCATTATTGTATTCTTTTGCCGGCCAGAAATCATAAATACGTAAATCTCCATAAAATAAGTTCGAACCACCATGAAGAGAAATTGCCCAGCCATTATGTTCCGGACGTGCACTCATTCCATACGTATCCGGATAATTGGGTAGCTTGGGTTGTGTTTCTGTATTATCTTCTTGTGGTTCAGTTTGCGGAGGAATTTCCTCTGGTTGTTCACTAGTTGGAGACTGAGACTCTGTTGCTGATTCCTCAGCATATTGTGGATTTGCAACAGGATCCGATTCTTCTTGCGAATTGGTTTGCTCAGATTCATCAGATTCAAAAATCATATCAGGTGGTGGTAATTCGCCTTCCTGAGCAACAGTAAAAAACGGCATAATGCATATTAGCACTACATACCGCAGATATTTTATACATTGTAACATATGTTTGAGTTTTTTAAATTAAACACTCTTAATTATTAATAAACAACTACGTAAATATACGTAAAATAATACAGTTACAAAAAAGTAACATAGTTTCTATACGTATTGCTATGTAAACAGTTACAATTTCAGACGTAATTGATTGGAAACAGAAAAAGATAATCTGTGATATTTACTCGTGCCGTGTTTAAGAACAGCTTCACGATGTGCGACTGTAGGATACCCCTTATTCGAATTCCAGTTGTACACAGGAAATTCTTCGTGAATTTTTTTCATATAATCATCACGATATGTTTTGGCTAAAACAGAAGCTGCGGCAATTGATACATAAAGACCATCACCTTTTATAATACAGGTATGCGGTATATTTTTATATTGTTTAAATGCATTACCATCAACTAATATATGTTCGGGTACAGTACTAAGATTATCAATAGCTCTGTGCATAGCTAAAAAAGAAGATTGTAAAATATTTATTCTATCAATTGTACTATTATCCACAATTCCTACAGCAAATGCCAGTGCATCCTGTTCTATAACTGAGCGTAATGTATACCGCTTTGATTCCGATAATTTTTTGGAATCACTCAACTCACTGTGCTGATAATTCGGAGGAAACACTACAGCAGCAGCAAAAACAGGACCAGCCAAACAACCTCGTCCGGCCTCATCACACCCTGCCTCAACACAATTTTCGCGAAAAAAACTTTGTAACATTAGTATGAATTTATCAACACCTCATTTATTTCAGCAAACAACAAGACCCATTTATCGCCATACACAGCTATCCCCATATGACTGAATTGAGGTTTCATAATTTTTACACAGTTTTGACTAAAGCGTGCATTCATCCATGTATCGACTACTGTGTTTACTAATGAATCAAGCTCCTGCTTATTCGAAGCAGATCCAAGAGAATGACCATGCCCCAACACTTCACCTATTTTCTCTGCTTTTATATAATATCGGCCCTCATCATTCTCAAAAGTTTCGCCACGCAAGAGTGTGCTATTAATTCTATCCCAGGGATTATCTCCAGTAATCGGATCTATATGTTTCGTAAAATTATTATTAAACATACTTTGTGCATGTTTTTCGGCCAAAGAATGCAAAATTGTATCCCATTCCACGGTAAACACGGGTTTCATATATATAACCTGCCCGGTATCACACTCACATCCCTCATCCCGATATGAATTTATAGCCTCCAAAGCATATGCACGTATCAATGATTTTTCTCGCTCACGTGGAATAACATGAAATTCATACTGTATTTCTGTATGTTTTTTCTGTAACCGAGTACTGGAAGGCATTATTTCGCGTGCCATAGAAATGTAATTGAACGCATTACGTACATGAATAGAATCTCGCCACGTACGAATAGTGTCGGAAGATTTTTTAAATTCACGCACCGCATCATCAACTACGCGAATCCATTGTTTTTCGACATGTGAAACAAAAGCCTTATCATCACCATAATGCTCAAGCCCCTGCTGAGAAAAAGAATAAAAAAACTTTTTATCTGAAGCATCACGTGCGGTATCTATACTTAACTTTATTGCTTCTTTAAATGCATTATTTATAGCATAATTATGACCAAATTTCGGTTTATAATTTTTTACTATCCAAAACAAATCACGAAACATCCAGTTTTCGGCGAGTAAATGTGGTGCTTCTATTAGTGCTTCATAATTTTCGTTTGAAGATGATATAGACTCAGGTGCTCTCTCATAAAGACGAGTAACTTGCCTCATACATTCTTCATAATTGCCTGATTTGGCATATATTTTTGCCAAATCTAAAGCTCCGGTTTCTTTTCGAAATGCACGCATCAATCGTTGCAAATATGTTATTGATTTTTTTTGATTTCGTTCCCGAATTTGTTCTGCATAATATTCGGTATAATCATATATTATCTGCAATTGTTCTTCGTTTTCATGAAAAATATCACTATCCGGGTCTTGTGCCTGCAAAATACTCAAAGCCCGCAAACTTTCCATTAAGGGATCTCGCGTAAAATCAGTATATCGTTCAGGCAACTGTGCCATTTCGAAATATGCCAATGCTTTTACATAATATGCCTCGTATTCATCCTCATTTCGTTTGAGAACTCTATCGGCTTTTTCCACACATTTTACAAATTCACGCTTTTCATATAAATCATATAATTTTTGAACAGCCCGAGATTGTGAAAAAATAACACCGGATACACTTAGAAACAAAAAAAAGACACATATTCTCTTCATTATAAAACAGTAAAATCATATTATTAGTACAAAGATACACATAAGTTCGTGAGTATAATAATGATTATTTTATAATTTATATCCAAAAAAAAGAAATCAACCTTACAATTTTATATTACAATTAGTGTTTTTTATATTCAAAACATATATTTTTGTTATAAACAAAAAAAAATCGATTATGAGTCAATCAATATTATATTATTCAACAAATCATACTGCACCAAAAGTAACTTTTGGAGAAGCTCTACTCAAAGGCTTAGCTCCGGACAAAGGTTTATATTTACCGGACTCTATTCCAACATTTACTTTGCACGAAATAGAATCATTTACTCACAAAAGCTATCCTGACATTGCGTATGAGGTTTTTTCGAAATTTTTTGGTGACGAAATACCAGCCGATGAATTACGTGCAATGTGCCACGATGCCTATAATTTTGAAGTTCCACTTGAACATGTATACGAACGTAAATACGTTATGCGTCTGGACCAGGGGCCTACAGCTTCATTCAAAGATTTTGCGGGACAAATGATGGGACGCTTAATGCACTATTTTTTGAAGCAAAAAAAATCACATAAACTTATTTTAACCGCTACATCGGGAGATACAGGAAGTGCTGTTGCCCGTGCTTTTTATAAACTTTCAAATATAAACGTAGCAGTGCTGTTCCCTCACAAAGAGATTTCGGAACGGCAACGTCGACAAATGACAACATTACAAGACAATATCAAACTTATTTCTATAGACAATAAATTTGATGACGCACAGGCTCTTGTAAAAAAAGCATTTTCTGACCCAGATTTAGAACATTTGGAATTAACAAGTGCAAACTCTATAAACATAGGGCGATTAATTCCACAAATTGTATATTATATATATGCATATTCCCGGTTAGCACAATCACCAACAGACACTATAACTTTTTCTATACCATCCGGTAATTTTGGCGACATGATGGGCTGCGTTTTGGCTTCTAAAATGGGACTTCCCGTACATAAAATTTTGGTTGCCATTAATGAAAACAATGAATTTGAAGAATTACTTACCAAAAAAACTTATGCCAAAATTAATCCATCTATCAATTGCATATCAAACGCAATGAACGTTGGTCACCCAAGTAATTTAGCCCGTTTAATTGAATTGTATGGTGGTTCTATGAATGAAGAAGGCGTTATTTCAAAAAATCCTGATTTCGACTCTCTTCAGAGAGATTTTTTCACAATCAGTGTAGATGATACTCTAACTAAAACAACAATATCGGAAGCCTGGAAAAACTACTCTCTCATGCTAGAACCTCACGGTGCGGTAGGCTGGCACTGCTTGCAACACTATTGCAAACAAGAACATGTTTCAGTAAATGAATTATGTGTATGTTTAGAAACTGCTCATCCGGCTAAATTTCCCGATGCGGTAATCGAACAAACAGGCACAAATCCTGAATTACCGAAAAGTATGAAAGATTTAGAACAAAAAGAAGAACACTTTGACTCTATTGACGGTAGTTATAAAGTATTTAAACAATATTTACTTGACAATTATTCATAATACACAAGCTTTCAGTAAAATCACCTATTTATATATTAAAAAAATGCTGTTTAACTGTTAAACAGCATTTTTTTTTATGATATAACCTCAACACAGTGCAAAAGACTTTGCACTGTTGAAATTTTTTCGTTACTTGTAGGACAACACATTTACATCGGAATCGAAATTAAATATTATGGAAAATACTATAACTATCGTTTTATCCGGAGAAGCCGGACAAGGAATAAAAACAGTTGAAAAACTGTTCGTTCATTCTCTCAAAGAAGAGAAATTACATTTTTTCTCTACAAGCGAGGTAATGTCGCGGGTACGGGGAGGCAACAACACAACAGAAATACGCATTGGATCACCGTCTATTCAGTCATATAAAGAATCTATAGATGTACTCATAGTTCTCGGTAAAAATGGCACTGAACGGGTTGAGCACCGACTTCATAAAGATTCCAAAATAATAGGTGAAGAAAAAAACATACCCGAATCTGTTGCTACATCTTTTTCTACAACATATGTTCCATTTAAGGATATAGCAATCGAAGCCGGCAATCCGGTACTTACCAATACAGTGATTTTAGGTTATTTATTTGGTATACTGAAATTACAACAAAAAATTGGTAAAGAGCAACTACACAAAACATTTAAAGAAAAAGAAGAAAAAATAATAAGTCAAAACATTGAGGCGTTTAATAGCGGGTACACAATTGGCACAGAATCGGTTATAGAAATTGAATTGCCACGCACATCAACTTCTGACTCAATTATTCTAAACGGCACACAGGCAATCGGTCTGGGAGCAATAGCAGGAGGATGCAATTTTATGGCAGCATACCCAATGTCACCGGGGACAGGCGTATTGGAATTTCTGGCACATCAAGCAGAAACCTTTGGTATAGTGGTAGAACAAGCAGAAGACGAAATTGCAGCAATTAACATGACTCTGGGCTCTTGGTATGCTGGCGGCCGGGCAATGACAACAACCAGTGGAGGTGGCTTCGCTCTAATGGAAGAAGGCGTCAGTCTCTCGGGAATGACAGAAGTGCCTTCGGTAATTCATATTGGCATGCGTCCCGGACCGGCAACAGGTTTACCTACCCGAACAGAACAAGGTGATTTAATGTTGGCTGTTTGTGCCGGTCATGGTGAATTTCCCAAAATCGTATTAGCACCCGGCAGCCCAAACGAATGTATACACATCACCCAAAAAGCATTTAATTTGGCGGCAACATACAGAGTGCCGGTTATTATATTATCCGATCAGTTTTTACTTGATTCATTAACACTTACAGACAAACCGGATTTTTCAAAGATGCCAGCCACCGAAAAACATATTACAAAAACAAAAAAAGATTTTAAAACCTACGAAATTACAGATAATGGCATAAGTCCGCGTGGTATACCCGGGTATGGAAATGGTTTTGTATGTGTTGATAGTGACGAACACGACGAAACAGGACGTATTACCGAAGATGCTGATGTTCGTATTGCTATGGTTGAAAAACGTCTCACAAAAAATGAGCTCATTACCCAACAGGCTATTAAACCAACAATTATAGGCGACACACATTTCTCAACACTCATTATCAGTTGGGGTTCTACATACGGAGTCATTGCAGAAGCATTAGAAAACAAAAAGATAAAAGGTCTTGCATATGCACATTTCTCTCAAGTATTTCCGTTGCCGGATATAACACAAAAATTAACCGAACAAGCAAAACGAATAGTTGTAATAGAAAATAATGCGAGCGGACAATTTGCAAAACTGATTCAAATGGAACTGGGAATACCTATTCACGAAAATATTTTACAATATAATGGCTTTCCTTTTTCTATCGAATATATAACGTCAGTTATTGATTCAGAATTATCACATATTTCAAAAAAATAAAAAGTTATGACAACACAATCATCATATGAATTACCCTTCAAAGTAGACAACGCATGGTGCCCCGGATGCGGTAATTTTGGCGTACTCAACAGCGTAAAAAAAACATTATCTGATATAGATATTCCGGCACAAAATGTAGTGTTCAGTTCCGGCATCGGGCAGGCAGCAAAACTACCCCAATACGTTCATACAAACTATTTTAATGGTTTGCACGGACGAGCTTTACCCGTTGCCACGGCCATAAAAGCCTCTAACCCGGAATTACTTGTAATTGCTGAAGGTGGCGACGGCGACATGTACGGAGAGGGTGGAAATCATTTTTTACATACCATTCGCAGAAATGTTGATATTGTTCATCTGGTACACAACAATATGGTCTACGGCTTAACCAAAGGGCAAGCTTCGCCAACCTCACAACGGGGTATGGTTACGCCTTTGCAAATAAACGGGGTGTCGCTGGAACCGGCAAATCCACTTGCTGTAGCACTTTCTTACGGAGCAGGCTTTGTGGCTCGAGTATTTTCGGGAGACACTAAAGAAATGCAACGCATTATTTCCGAAGCTGTAAAATATAAAGGATATGCCTTAATCGATATTTTTCCGCCTTGTGTATCATTCAACAAAATAAATACATACAAATGGTTTAAAGAAAACACCTACTACGTGTCTGATGACTACGACAACACTTCGTTTGAACAAGCACTCGGTAAAGTATTCGAACAAGAATCATTGCCAATGGGAATTTTATACAAAAACCCAAAAAATGAAAAAAGCTTTTCCGAACATTTGGTTGCATACAAGAATAATTCAAAAGCTCTGCATGAACGAACTGTAGATACTAAAAAATTACAAACAGTAGTGGATAGTTTATAGGCTAAGTTACTTTAGTGTAAATGTGCAAAAAAACATTGTTGGTAATAACGTGAGTTCGACGTAATTTTTCAAGTTCAGGTTGATGTAAAATGTTGAAGATTAAGGCAAATCGATGAATCTTATCGGGATAAGATGAAGAGATGTAACGCACATATTCAATATTTTACACAAAGCAATCAATGAAACGCTTATAAACAGCAATCTTCTTCTTAAAAATAATTCGATTTATCCCGA
>JAWOEL010000118.1:0-2536 GCA_046482735.1 Bacteroidales bacterium
ATTAAAATTATAGATATGGAACCAACACAAAAACAAATCGAATTGTACAAACAGCTACGATGTATAGCTGAAGAGCATCACGAATATAGCAATCAAATCATGGCTATATCAATGTTTATAGATGCTAAATTTAAAAGACGTGATGAAAAACCAAAAATGCGACCTGCATCAGAAATAGTAAAGTGCGGAATGGAAAAAGCATTGTTCAAGACCGTTGAGGGTACGTGGGAAATGGGCTTCATAAAAGACGGAATGGTTATGTTAGGTCGCTCAACAAACCGATGGAGTAGACCTGACGAATTTGAAAGTTTTATTTTAGTTAGGGATTTGAAAAAAATATTATTATGAAACGAGAAAAAATAAAACATAAGTTTGGAGAAATTCGCGAGTGTGCAAATTGCGGCTCCACAAATATTAATAAAAGAAAAATGAAAAAAGAAAAACAAAAATACATTCATGTATATTGTAATGATTGCAAACATAATAGTTATTACTTTTGAAACAATCAACTATGATAAGAAGAATCTACCAAAACGCCGAAATAAAAAACGGTAAGATAAAAGGAGAAGTTATCGACTATTTTCAGTCGGAAACTATTCTCAAAGAAATAAAAAAACACCCGAAAGCTGTTGAGTTTGAGGGAAATTTAGTATATTTACGTAAATAAAACTTAATAAAATGCAAAGAGAAATAAAATTTAGAGGTTGGTTTCAAGGTATAAACGGAACAGAAATGTGGGTTTATGGTTACTTGGTAAAACAAACAAATGGCAATTGGGAAATAACCAATGGAGAAGCATCTTGGACAGTTGATAATGTAGGTCAATTTACTGGTTATTTTGACAAGAACGGAAAAGAAATTTATGAAGGAGACCGATTGTATATTTGTGCTGGATATTCTTCTACTGTGGAATTTCAAGATGGAATGTTTGTTTCAGTTTATAAACATCCCGAAGATGGGGAAATAATACCATTATTGGATGCAATCGGAAAAGATACCGTTGTTGTCGGGGATGTCTTTTAGGGTTGCCGATAACGGATGGGTGTATGCGTAGTTGGGATTTTACGCACGGCACTACCAAAATGAACTGAATTACAAACAAGGCTAAACACCTAAAAATACGTACTAACCCCCAATTACGTATGACACCGTGTTAGCCACAGTACTTTACTTAGATATGAAATACATGGGAAGCAAGACAAGATACGCTAAAGAAATTTTGCCTATAATATTAAAAAACCGAAAGCCCGAACAATGGTACATAGAGCCTTTTGCGGGTGGGATGAACATGATTGATAAAGTACAAGGTAACAGGATAGCGAACGACATTAATTACGAGCTTATACAGATGTGGGAAGCCCTTGTTAATGATGATTGGCTACCGAACAAACATATAAGCAGAGACTTTTATAATACGGTACGAACGGACAAAACAAATTATGAACCGTGGCTTGTTGGTTGGATAGGCTTTAATTGCAGCTACTCAGGCAAGTATTTTGGTGGCTATGCAGGGCAAGTAAAAACAAAAGAAGGTAACATAAGAGACTACCAAGCTGAAGCACACAAAAATATTAAAAAGCAGATACCAAACTTAAAAGGAGTTGTTTTTACGAATAAAGAGTACTGGAACTTACAAATACCACCAAACAGTATTATATACTGTGACCCTCCCTACCAAAATACGACTAAGTACAGCACAAACTTTGACCATAATTTGTTTTGGGAGTGGGTTAGAAATATGAGCAAACAAGGGCATGAGGTGTGGGTTAGCGAGTATGCAGCACCCGATGATTTTGAGTGTGTGTGGGAGAAAAAGACTCGAAGCTCACTTTCAGCAAATGGCAAAATAGGAGGAAGCAAAATTTCGACTGAAAAGCTGTTCCTGTATTGTGGCTAACTCCGATATATCCACAATAAAAAAAAGATAAACTTAGAAATTATGAACATGTTAAACGAATTATCAAAAAAAAATTTACGAAGGAAATAAACTTCGAGGATTCGATGTTTCAAAAGAAAATATCGGACAAGCATTAATGCTTGTAGTTACAGAGCTTTCTGAAGCTTTAGAGGCTGACCGAAAGGGAAGGTATGCAAATTTAGAAGTATTTGAAAATTGTATGGCTGCGGATGATATTAATGAAGGAGATATGGATTTGTATATTAAAAAATCTTTTCAGGAAAATATTAAAGACACATTTCAAGATGAAATTGCAGATTCAATTATTCGTCTTTTCGATTTGTGTGGAGGACTTCAAATTGACATTGAAAAGCATATAAAATACAAACTTAATTATAATTCAAAACGAGAGTTCAAACACGGCAAAAGGTATTAAAGTATAAATTTTAAAATACTATAATGAGAGAAAATATCAAAGTCAATTGTGATAATAAGGATAAGGATTCAATTCATTCTTTAGAGAGATATTTGGATGAAAATAAATTTATGTATGTTTCTGACTATAAAAAAAACAGGAATGCAAATTTTTATATTATAGATAAAAAAGCGGAAAGTATAATTGCTATTGCCGAAGATTTT